>JBEIDK010000049.1:0-20045 GCA_040383485.1 Flavobacteriales bacterium | reverse complement strand
TAACTAAATATCTTAATGTTTGGATTACAGATAAAAACAGTGCTCTAAACTATACCGGAGTATCATCGGTCCCTCCTTTAAGTGGCTTATTGGGCGTGCCTAATAATTCGACCGATACAACCGATGGAATTTGGTGTTTTGCGAAAGTAATTGGTTCTAACAATTTATTTCCTACTGGTATTTATGGTTCCCCAATGGTTGAAGGTAGAACACTTACACATGAGGTTGGACATTATTTGGGACTCAGACATATTTGGGGTGATGGGGCTTGTGTCACGGATTACTGTGACGATACGCCACCAGCAGCAGCACAAAATGTTGGAGCACCAACTTATCCATTAAATGTTGGCTCATGTAGCAGCCCGACAAATGCACCAGAAGGAGAAATGTTTATGAATTTTATGGATTATCCTTGGGACCCATACAAGTATATGTTTACTACAGACCAAGCTACAAGAATGCAGACTGCCATGCTAAACAGTCCATACAGGAATCAATTAGGAACTCATGGCTTGTGCTCTGCTCCTCTTGCAATAAATGATTTAAATTTAAATGATAATATTTCCATTTATCCAAATCCAGCTAAGACAGAATTAAATTTAAATGTTTCCCAAAACGACATAAATGAACTTTCAATAAGCAACCTACTTGGACAAGTTTTAATCAAATCACAAAATCAAAACCGTATTGACATTTCTAATTTAACCAATGGCATTTACATTTTAGCAATTACACAAGGACAAAATAAATACACGAAAAAATTCATCAAAGAATAATAACAGCGGAGAAAACGCCAGCAGGTAACGCGGGTTTGGCAAAAAAGCGGGTTCAGTGGTTAATCAAAGTTCAGTGCTTCGAATAAACTTCTGTGCTAAAAAGCCCGCCAATGGCCAATCTGCAAAACGTTAGCGTTCAGGCAACAGACAACACGCAGACAAGAGAATTTACTAGATAAGTTGAAATGAAACAAATAGAAATTAAAACAACGAACCTAAGCCAAATAACTGCACAAATATACGAAGCAGGAAAACATACCGTCCTTATCATTTCGTCTGCAACAGGTGTGAAACAAGGTTTTTACAAAAAGTTCGCTGACTTTGTTTCTGCAAATGGAATTACCGTTATCACATTTGATTATTTAGGTATTGGACTTTCTCTCAAAAAACCCATTAAACAAATAAAAAGTACTGCTTCTGATTGGGGAAAAAACGATTTGGAAGCTGTTATCAAATTCACAAAAGAAAACTATCCGAACGCAAAAATTACCTTGTTAGGACACAGTATTGGCGGCCAAATTATTGGTTTGGCAAAATCATCATCAGAAGTTCAAAAAATAATTTTGGTCTCTGCACAAAGTGGTTATTGGAAGTTGTGGAAAGGATTTGATAGAGTAAAAATGTGGGCAAATTTTCACATTCTTATTCCATCACTTATCAATGTGTTCGGTTATTTACCTTCAAAAAGAATTACCGGAATGGAAAATTTACCAAAGAACGTTGCAAGGCAATGGAGTGATTGGTGTCGAAATCCCAACTATCTCTTTGACAAAGTTAGTCGACAAGATTTGTTTTTTAAAAACGTCTCAGCAAAGGCTATTGCTATTAGCATTGAAAACGATTCCTACGCACCAAAAGATGCGGTTGATTTTTTAACTGAAAAGTATGAAAACGCAGAGATTAAAAAACTGCATTTAAGACCTACAGAATACAACACAAATGCTATCGGACACTTTGGGATTTTTCGAGAAAAGTTTGAGAATACTTTATGGAAACAATTAATGAACGAAATTGAAAAATAAATGCCCGAACCGCTAACGAAAAACGACAAACAAGAGAACCGCCAAAGGAAAACTTTGATAGTTCTTAAAATATTTTATAAATTTGAAAAACAAAAGTGGAGTCCAGAACCCACTCAAAAAAACGGGGCGACACCGAAAAGCCATACGAGTAGGTCAATTTTTTAAATTCAATAATAATGAAATGTACATTGCTGTTTTTATCAATGGCTTTTTGCGGAATTGCTAAGGCTCAAATAGGTTCGTTAGATTTAAGTTTCGATTCGGACGGGAAAGTTACTACAGATATCGAAACAAAACATGATGTTGCCAAGTCAATAGCTATTCAAAGTGATGGCAAAATAGTAGTAGCTGGCTTTAGCGAAAATTCAACTGACCGGGATTTCTCAGTTGTTAGATACAATACCAATGGTTCTTTAGATAATACTTTTGATTCGGATGGCAAAGTAACAACTGCTGTAGGAAGTTCAAGCGATGAAGGTTATGCTGTAGCTATTCAGAGTGATGGGAAAATAATAGTGGCTGGATTTACTTATGGAAGCACATGGGATTTGGCTCTCGTACGATATAATACAAATGGTTCTTTAGATAATACTTTTGACTCGGATGGTATAGTAACAACAGCTGGTTCAAATAATGCAATTACCGCTATCAAATCAATTGCTATTCAAAGCGATGGTAAAATTCTTGCAGCAGGAACAGATGGAAGCAATTACTATGTCTATAGATATAACAATAACGGCAGCCTAGACAATACTTTTGATAATGATGGAAAGGTGATTACAAGTTTTGGTACCGGCACTCATTATGGCAACTCAATGGTTATTCAAAGCAATGGAAAAATTGTAGTAGGTGGAACATTTGGCGATAGCAATTTTGCAGACTTTGCACTTGTTAGATATAATAGTGATGGCTCTCTAGATAATACCTTTGATTTGGATGGTAAAGTAACAACATCAGTATCTTCTGCAGACGAACGTTGTTATTCAATTGCTATTCAGAGTGACGGGAAAATTGTTGCAGTAGGTTATAGCAATACAATTAGCTCCAATAAGGATTTTGCGATAGTACGTTATAATAGCGATGGGTCTTTAGACAATACTTTTGATTTGGACGGAATGTTAACCCAAAATGTTGGTGGCACTAAGGATTATGCGTATTCTGTGCTTATTCAAAATGATGGGAAAATTTTAGTTGCTGGTTATGCGAATCGTCCAATAGGATCTTACGAAGATTTTGCTATAATACGACTAAATAGTGATGGCTCAACAGACACTAGTTTTGATGGTGACGGAAAAGTTACAACATCTTTTTTTACAAAAAGTCAGATTAATGCAATAGCCATTCAAAATGATGGGAAAATCGTTGCAGCTGGTTATACCGAAAACTCTTATTACGAATTTGCGGTAGCTAGATATAATAATTTAACTATAGGTTTTCAGGAACCTTTGTTAGATAAAACTCTTTCCTTTTTCCCAAATCCTACAAGTGGAAAGTTCACTGTAAGCATAGATGCCATCATTTCTAAGATTGAAATTTATAATTTATTTGGTGAAAATATTTACCAATCTACAGTTTCCGGTTCAAAGGCTGAAATTGATTTAGGATATCAAACAAAAGGAGTATATTTTATAAAAGTTTATAGCGGACAGACAATTTTAACAAAGAAAATTGTAATTGAGTAACGACACATTGTTACTGACAGTATAGGAAACCAGCACATAACAGCAAATCGGCAATAGGCAGGGTTTCGTCTCCGTCTCGGCTCAGCCGAGAGTAGCCGAAACTATAAATAATGATTGGGTTTATTAAGAAAATTAAGTGTTAAACAACTCAGCTTCGACAAACATATAAATCATTGTTTGACAATAAAAAAAAAATTTAACTTTGAAGCATCAAGCTAAACGGAAACTATTTCTGCTAGAGAGCAACTTGTTAGGGATGCACTTGATGAACGTGAAAAATTTTAAATCATTGGATTAGAAACAACATAATCCATTGATTTTTTTAGTTGAGAACAAGACAAAACCCATCAATCATGTTAAAATTTAAATTCATATTTCAATTAGCAGTTTTACTGCTAATACCTACATTTTTAATCGGTCAGAACATACGAATTAAAGTTTTCAATAAAACCGGTTACAATCTTGACTCAGTATCGTTTCACCATTTTTATTTAGGAAAAATAAGTAAGGATTCTACTGTTTTTCTTTCTGATATTGACGAAATTACTATGCAAGGAGATGTTCCGCTCAACCGCCCATTTGGTATTATTAAAGAAAAAAAGAGACCGTTCAATTTGAAATCATGTGCTACTAAATCAAAGAAAAAGAAAGCGGGTAGCTATGCGTTCGATATTTTTATTAACGAGACAGCAAATGAATACTGGCTCTATTGGAAGAAGCATGAATAGAATTATAACACAATTACGAAACCCATATCGGATGAAAGCCGCCAATAGCACATTGGCAATAGGCGGGTTTTCATCTCCGTATTAAACTGATTATTAAAATGTATCTTTTTATCTTGTAAAATTATTCAACTATTCTTTTATAAATTTCATTGATGTATTATTGACCCTCACAAAATACACCCCCTTTACAAATCCGCTCACATCAATGGTTTCAAGGGTATTGGAGTTTTGTTTTGAAAATATAGTCTGGCCTAAAGTGTTTTGGATTTCCAACTTTTGGTTTATAACACCTGCAATATTGATGACTGAATTTGTAGGACTCGGAAACAATGAAAACAGATTCAATTTATTTAAGTTTGAAACACTAGTAATCAATACATTCTCAACAGGAGAAATTCCACTACAACCATTTGCACTTGTAACTACCACCGAATAATTTCCAGTTTGCGTAGCTGTATAAGAATAAGTATTTTCATTTGGAATGTCAACACCATTCAATTGCCATTGATAAGTAGCAAACATGGCAGTATCAACTGTAAGTATATTTCCAAAAACTAAAATGTTAGGTGTAGGCAGCGACTCTAAATTAATAGAAATTATGTTTGAAGTATCATCTCCACAATTATTGCTTAACACCACATAATAATTTCCAGCGGTACTAACATTAATGTCCGCTGCAGTTGAACCATTGTTCCAAGTACCTCCAATATTGCCCATTAGCATTACCGAACCTCCTGCACAAAAAGTTGTATTGCCTAATGCAGAAATTGTTGAAGCAATTGGTAGTGGATTTACTGTAATTATTTGCGATAAACTATCCACTCCAGAATTATTTGCAACAACCAACTTAATTATTTTTTGCCCACTTGTATTCCACAGTACACTTGGGTTTTGAGCTGAGGATGTTGCAGGTATTCCATCTTGAAACGTCCAAGAATAACTTGAAGCATTTGAACTCATATTTTGTAATTGAAAACTACTATTTGCACAAATTGAATCATTTGATAAAATAAAATTTGCACTCGGCAAATTCAATACTAAAGATTGATATTCATAAGCACCCATATCTACATTTGTATCGTAAACTCTATCATTTCCAGCAATATCAGTTAACTCTGAAACTAACGTAGAATCACCAGTATTGATACAAGCAGATGAGTTCAACAATGTCCAATCAGCCAATGTAGCATCCGCTGTTACCCATGCAGTATCAGTAGGATTTACAAATCCAGGAATAGTATCAATATTGTTTTGGTAAATCATTCCTTGTAAATTGTTGTTCTGTAATCCAATTTTGGCTTGACCACTATCTATATCGCAATTTTTAATGGTGTAGTTGAGTAAAGTTTGTGTGTTATTACAATATACTTGTCTTCCTGAACCACTCGATGAAACATCATTACCCCAAACAATGCAATTGAACATTTTTGAATTTCGACGACCATTAATATAAACGCCTCCACCTTTTTTTGCATAATTATTCGCTATGGTATTGTTTATTAAAACAACAGTATCCTGTAAGCAAACTCCTCCACCTTTGCCATCATTAAGTGTTCCTCCTAAAGCCATATTATTGCAAATAACATTATTGATTAGAAATCCATTTTTAATATAAACCCCGCCACCATTTGCAGCACCAGTATTATTACTAATAAAATTATTAATGATATAGGCTTTATTAGTAGTATTGCAGTAAATGCCTCCCCCTTCAAGAACATAACCACTTGTTGAAACCGACAAACTATTTTTTGTAATTGTATTTCCTTTTATTAAAATGTTTGTTGCGGTGCCCACATATATGCCCCCACCTTTTAAAAAACCACTATAGCTCGAATTTACATTATTAGTGATTGTATTATTTTGAATGAGTACATTGATGGCTTGATTAATCGAGATTGGCGGACCTATATTACCGTTAGTTAAGTTATTAAATGTAAGAATATTGTTTACAAAATTTACATTACAGTTGCCAGTAAACCAACACGGGTAAATATTATTACGGGTAATTAAATTATTATTAATTTGTGGACTTCCTCCTGAAACATAAATTGCACCTCCACGTCCGGAGGCAGTATTATAACTAATTTCATTACGACTTATGATTGGACTACTATTTCCTTTACAATATATACCGCCACCATCATTTACCGAACTAGATGCATCCAAAGCATTGTTATATGCAATATAATTATCTAGAATAGCTATGTTACTTGAATTATAAATACAAATACCTGCACCAGCATCAAAAGCTTTGCAATATGTAATTGAACAATTCTGAATCCTCACTTTATTAAAATTGTTAATGAGAAAAGCTCCACCATAGTTATCCATCCCGGTAAGAAATTGAGTGCCGCGATTTGCATTTTTCACAAAGCAATATTCGAAAATAGATGAATCCTGTGTAGCATTTGTTACTTCAAACCGAATACCTGCAAAGCCAGGAAATAAATTAGGTGCAGTAAATGAAATTGAATCGCTTACATTACCAATTGCTAGAACACGTCCATCAATTTTCATTTCATAATTGGCATTAAAAGTTACATCAACTCCAGCATCAATTATTAAAGTAGAATCGCTGGGAATATTGATGTTGTTGACAACATTGTAGGGAGAATTAGCAAGCGTCCAATGTCCGTAAACATTACCACTTACGTTGGTTGCATTTGCCGAATGAATTGCAATGAAAATAATTGCAATTGCTAATTTGTAAAGATGTTTCATACCTATATTTTATCTAATTATTCCTTGATAAATTTAGTTGATTTTTCATTCACCTTCACAAAATAAATTCCCTTTGCAAAACCACTCACATTAATGGTTTCGAGGGTATTGCAATTTTGTGCAAAAATATTACTTATTAAATAAATTACACATTATTGGTACATACTAAGTACCTTATTCATTTTCATGAACTTTATACTGAAACTAAATTTCTTCTTATTGCTTCAATTGAATTTTAATTTTATAAGATACTTTACTGACTTAATTATTTCTGTATGTTAAGCTTATTGGCTATGGTTCCGTTAGGTGTTGTTAAAGTATATGAATAAAGGCCTGCACTTAATTCAGAAAGATTGAAATCGAAATTGAAACTACCTTGACCATACATTGAATTGATAGGTTCGCTTACAATTTTACCGGTAGCATCATAAATCTTCAATTGCACGATACCTGATTTTTCTATGTTAAAATTAAACCTAACATTACCAGCTGTAGGATTAGGATAACAATTAATTGACTCTTTTTTATCAGTAATATTATTGATACCCGCATAGATTGCGTCATACTTAGCTTGTGCATTATTAGCGCTGTTTTCTAAATCTAATAAATCGTCACCAGCTAAAATAGCGAATGCCACCTTTACCGAATCTCCTGCATTAACAGAATAAGGACCAGTACTAACAATATTAATTACATCAACACCTGCTCCTGCACCTGCTTGCGGACGTGAGGTAGATAATGCTTGGTATTTTTCGGAAATATCAAAACCATTCGCTAAATCAAGCCCCCCGCCACCTCCGGTAACATTATCAGCAGCATACATATTATATGGAGCGCTTGTTAATACCTTAACGCCTGCAAATAGTTTAGTTGAGTTGGTGCTATAAGCATATCCTAACTTAATTGCAGGATTTTCATTAGACTTATTAGTAGCATAATTTTGAATGTCCCAATCGGTAAAAATACCCGCATACAAATTATTAAAGGCTATGCTAGAAGTGTTCTTAATAAAATATTCTACAATAATATATTTGGTATGACCAACCTGATTCCAAGCATAAGATTTATGAGCCACTTCGCAATTCAATATATTTGCCGCTGGTGCAATAATATCGTTGAAACGACCAAATAAATCGAAGTCAGAAATTGGGTTTACTGAATTGCGCTGAACTGCATTCATAGATTGAAAATCGATGCTATGTGCAGCTCCAGTTCCCCTTACGTTGTTAACCAACTGAGATGATGAAGTACCAATCATCAACCCACATTCATAAGCCAAGGCAGTATCTTTATAAGCAAAGCCTAAACCTTGAGTAGGACTTTCGGCATTGTAAAACAACCTACCTTTGCTTGTAATGGTAGTAGCAATATCATTAATATTAACATTAATATAATCAACGTTTGCAATTACTTCAAATCCCTGAAAGTCGTCGTAAGTGGTGCCATCATTATAAGTAAGCTTAAAAAGAATTTTAGTGTTCGCCGGGGTATTAGCGTTAATTAATACCTTGAATGGTGCCAAAGCATTAGGAATTGAAGCTAAGGTGTTTAATGCACCTATACTAAAATTAGGATTTATAATGGTAACATATTGACCATTAGTTTGAGCTGAAAGTACAACATTGCAATTTGTTGTTGGGGCTAGGTAGTTCATAAATGAACCAGAAATTTTTAATGTGTCCAAAGCAACGAATGCATTGTCGTTTCCATCAGTAATATTTATTGGTTCCATTCTAACTGAAGGCAAGGATTGGGTTAAACTATTGGCCATGTTGATGCGTCCTTTACCCAATTTATTAATGTATAATGCATTGAAACTAATGTTATAAATATTACTACATGTAACGCGCAATTGCTCACCTATTTGAAGGGCATTATAGTTTGGGAAAACTGATTTAATTAATGCTGCCGCTCCAGCTGCTATAGGCGAAGACATAGATGTTCCACTTTTGTTGCCATAGGTATTATTGTATACAGTAGAGTAAATGTTATTGCCAGGCGCAGAAACATCTACAGTATAATTATATGTTGAGAATGAAGCTCTAATATCACTATTATTTGTAGCCGCTACAGAAGTCACATACTGGTATGCCGCAGGATATGAAATTAAATCGGCATTATCGTTACCTGCAGAAGCAAGAACCAAGGCATTCTTATTTATAGTGGCGTAAGTTACAGCATCTTGTCCTGTTATTCCTGCAGAACCTCCACCCCAAGAACAGTTAATTATATTACAACCATGGTTTGCTGCATATACTATTCCTTCATAACCATTATCAATGCTTGTTGTGCTATTTAACTTTGCACATTTAATTGGTAAAAACTTACAATTGAAACCAGGACTAGCTACTCCGGTAGCATTATTGGTAGCAGCTGCGGCACATCCTGAAACGTGTGAACCATGGTCGCTATTATCAATGTCGGCATTATTGTCATTTTCACTAACATCCCAACCTCTGTAGTTATCTACATAACCATCATTATCATCATCAATATTATTTACAATTTCATTGTAATTGATTTTTAAATTGGCCACTAAATCTGGATGGTTAATATCTGTTCCTGAATCAACAATACCAATGACTACATTTGTATCGCCAGTTGAAATATTCCAAGCATTGTAAGCATTTATTTTAGTAAGCCATAAATTTTGATTTGAAATATTCGGGTCATTTGGAGTCAAATGTGTTTTATGAATATATTTTGGTTCGGCGTACACTACTTTACCAGTGGCTAATAGCACATTTATTGCTTCAACAATTTCAGTGTTAGTGGTAAATGTAAGCTGATATGTTAGCGTAAGATCTGCATATTCTTGGCCTAATGCATTAAACTTTGATTTTGGTTTTTCGCAATGCGGAAAAAGAATTCTTAAATTACCCAAACCTAACTTTGTAAAGGCCAATTGTATAGAAGCCTCATTAATATTGTTGGCGGTACATAAGTCTCTATATTGTTCTTTAACTTTAAAGAGTATGGTATTTTGAGTATAATCGGTAGGTTTAAGATTAGCCGGAGCATGAAATACTGCTGCTGAACCTTCGACATTGCTCTTTGCACTGGCTATATTTGGAGTAACAAATGCAAGCGCAATTAAACTTTTTAGTAAAATTTTATTCATTATATTATTTATTGTTAGCACAAATTAAATTGAATTGATGAGATAAACAAAAAATGCGGCTGATAAATAAATAATGTGCAACATATAGTAATAATTATAGATATTTGAATCCACAAAAAAAACAATGCAATGCATAAAGAATTATTAATTACAACTAGTACAAACCTTGAAGGTTATAAAATTAAGCAGCAATTAGGATTGGTGCGCGGTATAACGGTACGTTCGAGAAGCATAGTAGGAAATATTGCTGGTGGATTTATGACTTTATTTGGAGGTAGAAGCAGTATTTATACCGAGCTTTGTGAAAATGCAAGAGAAGAAGCTTATCAATTACTGATTCAAAACGCCTTAGAAAAAGGAGCTAACGCAATTATTAATATGAGGTATGACGCAAATGAAGTAATGAATGGCTTGACAGAAGTGCTGGCATATGGCACTGCTGTTGTTGTTGAAAAGGTTGATTAAGTAACAATCCAATATTAGATTAAAAAATAGTAGGTAATAATTAGTTCTAGAATATACAGGAGTGTTATCCACATTCGAAGTTTAACAAATAATGTATTGTGAATAATTTGATTGGCATTAATTTGAGATTTTTGTAATTAAATTATGATTGAAACTTTTCTAAAAAATAAATTTGTAAAGTGTCTTGTTAGTGCAATACTACTCTGGCTTAGTTGGAGCCCTAATGGTTATTGGCCACTTATATTTGTTGCTTTTATTCCGTTATTGAGCGTTGAATTTGATTATTCTAAAAACAAATATGAAAAAACAAATTCTGCATTTTTCGGATATTCGTATTTAACCTTTCTTATCTGGAATTTATTAACTACATGGTGGGTTACTTATGCATCGTTTGGTGGAGCCTTGCTAGCATTTTTAATGAATAGCTTGTTAATGACTTTGGTGTTTCAGCTGTTTCATTTTATACATAAAAAATCAAATCACTTTATTGGTTACAGTTTCCTAATTTGCTCATGGCTTTCATTTGAGTATGTGCATTTAAACTGGGATATGAGTTGGCCTTGGCTAACATTAGGTAATGTATTTGCCGATGCTCATAAATATGTGCAATGGTTCGAATATACTGGAATGCAAGGTGGCTCATTGTGGGTTTTATTAGTAAATATTTTAATTTTTCATTGGCTATTTATTTCTAATAACAACAAAATACAAAGCGCAATTATCGCTGCATTAATATTAACACCAATAGGCATTTCAATACTTATTTATTCTCAATATTCAGAAATAGAAAATCCAGTTAGCCTAGTTGTTTCACAACCCAATATTGACCCATACAATGAAAAGTTTAGCGGCGAAATGAATACTGAACAATTGTTACGCTGTATTAAAGTTACCAATGGCTTAGTTGACGAGAAAACAGATTTTTGGGTAGCGCCTGAAACCGCTATTGCTTTAGACCTTTGGGAAAATATAATTGATTCTACAGAGGAACTTGATTTATTAAGAACCTATAATTCTAAATATCCGAAACTAACATTAGTACTTGGTGCATCAACGGCAAAGCAATATAAAACTGCCGAAACAGCTACAGCACGTCAAAATAGAAATAATTATTTATTCTATGATTCATACAACAGTTGCATACAAGTAGAAAAAAATGAAGCCACTAAAATTTATCACAAATCTAAATTAGTGCCGGGCGTAGAAATCATTCCATTCCCACAAGTGATGAAATATTTTGAAAAATTTGCCATTGATTTAGGAGGAACCACAGGTAGTTTAGGCACACAGAAAGAACGTAGCGTTTTTACCAATAAAAATAACAAAGCTATTGTTGCACCTATTGTTTGTTATGAAAGTGTTTATAGCGAGTATGTAAGTGAATACGTTAAAAATGGCGCTAACATATTATTTATAGTTACTAATGATGGATGGTGGGATGATACGCCTGGCTATAAACAACATTTGGCATATGCTCGGTTAAGGGCAATTGAAACTAGGCGAAGTATTGCACGTAGCGCCAACACAGGCATTTCGGCATTTTATAATCAAAGGGGTGACATTTTACAAACGAGTGAATGGTGGAAACCAATGGCATTGAAACAAACATTGAACCTTAATAACAAGCAAACCCTATTTACCTTATGGGGAGATTATATTTATAAGTTGGCTTCATTGTTGAGTTTATTAATCTTACTATTTGTGTTTCTAAAATTTAAAAATAAGTAATTGAAGATATTAAAATTCATATTTATTATTTTTTTGTGCTTCACAACATACACTCAAGCACAACAAAAAACAGATAAGAAATTTGTACTTGTCATTGACGCTGGACATGGTGGTAATGATCCGGGTTGCCATGGCACTAAACACAAAGAAAAAGATGTTGCTTTAGCGGTAGCACTAAAATTTGGAAAATTTGTAGAAGAAAATTGTCCTGATGTAAAGGTTGTATATACCAGAAAAACCGATATTTTTCTAGAATTAAATGAGCGTGCTAAAATTGCAAACGACAACAATGCCGATTTGTTCATTTGTATTCATTGCAATGCATCGCCCAACAAAAAAGTTTTTGGAAGTGAGACTTATGTAATGGGATTGCACAAGACAAAAGGAAATTTAGATGTTGCAAGAAGAGAGAATGCCTCTATACTACTTGAAGACAATTACAAGAAAAATTACGAAAATTTTGATCCGAACTCAGATGAGGCAAACATTATTTTCACCATGTATCAAAATGCCCATCTTGACCAAAGTTTAAATTTAGCCGATAAGATACAAAACTACTATAAAACCAAATCTTGCAGGGCTAACAAAGGAGTTAAGCAAGCAGGATTTTTAGTGCTTTGGAAAACATCAATGCCTAGTTTACTTACTGAAACTGGTTTCTTGACAAACCCTGAAGAAGAGAAATTTTTAGGTTCTAAAAAAGGACAAGAATACTTAGCATCTTCTATATTTTTAGCGTTCAGAAAATATAAAGACGAAGTAAAAGGTGTAAAAAATAAATATAATGATGCGTTGGAGAATATTTTGCCATGCAATGACAAAACAAGTTTTCATGATGAAGAAGCAACATCAATAAAGGATACTATTACTGCAGTTGTAAAAGAAGAAATTAAGCCTATTTTACCTCCAGAAAAAAAACCTGAAATAGTAAAAAAAGATACCATAATAAACTTA
Organism: Flavobacteriales bacterium; assembly: GCA_040383485.1. Lineage (GTDB taxonomy): Bacteria > Bacteroidota > Bacteroidia > UBA4408 > UBA4408 > JBEIDK01. The sequence continues at coordinate 6,848 of JBEIDK010000049.1, read as the reverse complement.
GCGATTGATACTTCAAAGCCTCTCATTGAGCGTAAACCTATTGTAAAAATGGTTCCAACAAAAAATGAAGAAACAAAAATCATTTTTAAAGTACAGTTCTATAGTTCTGCACAAAAATTATCGGCGAAATATCCTAAGTTTAAGGGCATAAAAAATGTTAGTGAATTAAAAATAGGAAACGAATTTAAATACTTTGCAGGTGAATGTATAACCTTTAAAGAAGCATTAGAGGAACAAAATAGGTTGAGAAAAAAAGGCTTTAAGGATGCGTTTACAGTTGCATTTAATGGTAAAGAAAAAATCGCTGTTAAAGATGCATTAGAGATTTTAAAAACTGAGAAGCAAGAACCTAAATAGTATTCCCTCAAAAAGGCATTATGAAATTTAATCTTACTTTTCCTTAATGAAAAGTAACAAAAATCAAGGCTTCATTCTTTCTTTTGCTCCTAAGGTTGCAATTTTTCAATCCAATAAAATTACTACCCTGTAGGTGATTTCCTCATCCTTCGGAACTACCTACATGGCTTAACGAAATTTGATTGAATTGAAAAACCAGAAAAAATGAGGCCAGAAGAGCCTTGAACTAAAATGCAAGGAAACTTAATAGATTCGGATATTATTGGTATATTATTTTATAAACAATCATCTTGAAACATCTTATTTCATTTATACTAATTCATTTTTGAGGGATGATTAAATAATGAAGTCAGGACTCTCTAATTCAAAGTCTAACTGTTTCTTAACTAGGTTTGCTTTCAACACCTTAATATACACTTCGTCGCCAATACGATACACCTTCTTTGTTCTGCGACCTGTAACACAATAATTATCTGCATCAAACTCAAAAAAATCAGATTTAATATTGCTTAACCTCACAAAGCCTTCACATAAGTTTTCTTCTATTTCGGCAAACATTCCAAACTCTGTTACACCCGAAATGAGTGCTTTATAAATGTTACCCACCTTATCTTGCATAAATTCAACCTGCTTGTATTTTATGCTTGAACGTTCGGCATCGGCTGCTAATTTTTCTCTATCGCTAGCGTGCTTGCACATTGGTTCAAGAATAGCAGAGTTATAAGTAACAGTGCGTTTTAATAATTTATCAGCTACTTGTTTAATTTTAGGTTTAGATTCTGAATCACTTAAGTAATCGGCTAATAATCTATGCACCAATACATCAGGATATCTGCGAATTGGAGATGTAAAATGCGTATAATGCTCAAATGCTAAACCATAATGCCCAATATTCTTGGTTGTGTACACTGCCTTAGCCATGCTGCGCACCGCTAATGTTTGCATTAAGTTTTGCTCTTTCTTACCTTTTACCTCATCAAGCATTACATTTAATGATTTTGCTATTTCAAGGTGACCAGTAGTTTTTACTTTATATCCAAACTTTTTAGCAAACTTTGAGAATGCTAATAACTTGTCTTCGTTAGGACTATCGTGCACTCTATATACAAATGCATTTGCTTTTTCTTTTTCTTTCACCTTCTCAATTGCGCCACTAATCAATTCAGCAACTTTCCTATTTGCTAAAAGCATAAAATCTTCTATCAGATTATTACTGTCCTTTGCTACTTTAAAATAAACTCCTGTTGGCTTTCCATCTTTATCAATATGAAATTTTACTTCGCGGGTATCAAAACTTATTGAACCTTTTTTGTAACGCACAGCACGCATTTTTTTTGCGATACCATTCATAGTTAATAATTCCTCTTTTAAATCACCTTCACCAGTCTCTAAAACTTGCTGTGCTTCTTCGTATGTAAAACGACGACAGCTATTAATAATAGTTCTACCGTACCATTCATTGAAAATATTTCCTTCTTCATCCAATTCAAAAACGGCTGCAAAACATAGTTTTTCTTCATTTGGCCTTAGCGAACATACCTTATTACTTAATTTTTCAGGTAGCATTGGTACTACTCTATCTACTAAATATACCGATGTTGCTCTTGTATAAGCTTCGTCATCTAATATGCTACCTGGTATAACGTAGTGGGCTACATCGGCTATGTGAATTCCAATTTCATAATGACCGTTCGGAAGTTTTTTAAATGACAAAGCATCATCGAAATCTTTTGCATCAACTGGGTCAATTGTAAAGGTGGTGGTTTTTCTAAAATCTCTGCGTTTTTTTATTTCTTCTTCTGTAATGATTTCAGATATTTTTTCTGCTTCTTTTTCAACTTCTTTCGGGAATTTATAAGGCAATTCGTATTCAGCAAGAATAGCGTGCATTTCAGTTTCATTATCGCCGGGATTACCCAAAACGGTTGTAACCTCTGCTTCCAATTTATGACTGTTATTCCCCCAATTTACAATTTTAACTACAACCTTTTGTCCGTTTTTAGCCCCATTAATTTTAGGTAAGGGAATAAAAATATCAGGCACATTTTTATTCACAGAAACAAGTGATGCGTTATATTTTCCAATTTCAATAACACCTACAAAAGTATCTTTTGCTCTTTTAATAATTTCTACAATTTCACCTTCTATGCGGCCTTTTCCTCGTTGAGGTGTGACAATAATTTTTACGGTATCGCCTTTGTAAGCCCCATTAATTTTATTTGCCGATATAAATACATCTTTATCTAAACCTATAACAGAAACAAAACCATTACCACTTGGCATGGTATCTAAAACACCAATTTCGTGCTTAACGTTATCTTGATTAAGTCTATAAATTCCTTTTGACACTTCTTTTATTGTTTCATCAAATTTTAAAGTATCCAATATAAATTGAACTGAACTCTGTATTTCGGGTCTATTATTTTTTCTTAATGCAATGCGTTTTGTAATGGTACTATATGTGAATGAATTACTAGGGTTTTGATTAAATAAGGAAACAATTTGATTTGTTACCTGATGCACATTAATAGGATTTGTGCCTTTACTTTTTTTACTCATGAATTTTTTTTTCGCAATATAAACTAATAAATTTGCTTGTTGGTAAGCCCCATTAAACGAAAATAAAATAGAGTATATTTAATTTTAAGTTGTTTTATGATTACCTTTTGTTTTACATTTGTTAATAGTTACGTGTAAAATTCATGAATAGTAAAATTGAGAAACTTACAACTAATTTGGCAAATTTTGAATTTGAGGATTCTGTTCTAACAATAACTCCCACAAGCGAACTATTAATTGATGCTAAAGAAATGGAAGCCATGGTAAAGGAGGCTGTTGAATTTACCAAATTTACCAAGTATTATGTAATTATAAACGCAACAGACGATTATCACTCAACTGCCGATGCAAGAAACTATTATGCAAGTTCTGAATTATCTAAATATAGATATGCTGACGCAATTGTAGTAAATTCATTTGCTATTAAAATTCTAGTTAATTTTTATCTACAATTCAATAATCCGCCAGTGCCTACAAAAATGTTTAATACAATTGGTGAAGCAAAAAGATGGATCAAAGAGCTTAAAAAGAAAGCTAAGGTTCATTAGTAAACTGTTTGTATTAAGCGCCAATAACTTTTTTATACAAGTTAATATAAAGCGGTAATATTTTTTCTAAATCAAACTGATTTGCTACCTCAAGCGCACCATCTCTAAATTTTTGTAATGAATCTTTTGATGCTAAAATTTTCAATGCATTTTCAGCCATATCATCAACATCACCAACATTGCTAAGGTAACCACTTTTTCCTGGAATATTTACCTCTGGCAATCCTCCTGAATTACTTGATATTACAGGCACACCGCTTGCCATTGCTTCTAAGGCTGCCAATCCGAAACTTTCAGTTTCAGAAGTCAATAGAAATAAATCGGCAATGGGTAAAATATTTTCAGGGCTAGTAATCTTACCTAATATTTTAATATGGTTATGAATGTCTTTTTCGCGGCAAAGCATTTCTATTTTTTGACGTTCAGGTCCATCTCCTATCAACAATAATTTGGCAGGTATTTTTTTTAGCACCCTCTCAAAAACTTCTACAACATCTTCAACCCGTTTTACCCTTCTAAAATTAGAAATGTGCATGAGTATTTTTTCATCTTTAGGTGCGTACATTTTTTTTGTACACGCAGTTTTTCTTTCAATTAAGTTTTGTCTGATTGCATTATATTCACTAATATTAATGAAGTTAGGTATCACTTCAATATCACGGGTTACATGAAAGTTTTTGTAAGTATCTTCTTTCAAATTTTGAGAAACAGAAGTAACAGCATTACTCTTATTAATTGCAAAAGTAATCACAGGCTCAAATGATGCATCTTTACCTACCAGAGTAATATCAGTACCGTGCAAAGTTGTAATAAAAGGTATTTTTATTCCTTCATCGGCCAATATTTGTTGCGCCATATAGGCTGCGCTGGCGTGAGGAATGGCATAGTGCACATGCAAAATATCTAGCTTCTCGTGCTTAACAACATCAACCAATTTACTTGCTAAAACAAGTTCGTAAGGTTGGTAGTCAAATAATGGATAATTTGAAACTAATACCTCGTGATAAAAAATATTTTCAGAAAAAAAATCTAACCTTACTGGTTGACTATATGAAACAAAATGAATTTTATGTCCTTGTTTTGCAAGTGCAATTCCAAGCTCGGTGGCTACAACTCCACTACCACCAAATGTTGGATAACAAACAATACCGATGCGCATAATATATTTTTTTACAAACGTAATTTATTTTTGCTGGTTTAAAATCCTTTAATTTGTTTAGTTAAAAAAATTATGTCGGTAAAACTTATTCCTTGGCAAATAGAACATGCTCATCAGCTTTCAATAATAGCAAACAACTATAATATTGCAAAGTTTATGCGCAACCGTTTTCCGTATCCTTATTCATTTGATGATGCTATTCAATTTATAGAGTGGATTCAACTGTCACATCCTAATTTAGTTTTTGCCATTGAAGCAGATGGTGTTATTGTCGGTTCAATAGGGATTTTTCCGGGTGAGGATATTTATGTTGCCTCTGCAGAACTTGGCTATTGGGTGGGAGAAGAATATTGGGGAAGGGGAATTGCAACTTTAGCCTTAAATTTACTGGTTGACTATGCCTTTACAAATTTTTTATTTAACAAAATTAAGGCTCATGTGTTTCATCCTAACATTGCTTCTATGCGTGTATTAGAAAAATGTGGATTTCATAAAGAAGCAATATTGAAACAATCTGTATTCAAATTTGAAGAGTATTTAGACGAGCACCTATATGCAATTTTCAGGCTCAATAACCTTTAAAATATTTTATTGTTTTCACTGTAAAATATTTTTATTCTACTTATCATTCATTACTAAATAAAATTACTTTTGTAAGCGATAGTTTATTTCATATAATTTTTATTTTTCATGAGTGTTTTTAATGACCGTAAGTATGTTGTAATTAGCATATTTTCAGTGGTTTGTATTATATATATTTTACGTCTTTTTTATGTACAAGTATTTAATGATGAATATAAACTATCAGCCAACAACAATGTGTTAAGATACACTCCTGACTATCCCGCACGTGGTTTAGTTTATGACAGAAACGGCGATTTGTTGGTATACAATGAAGCCGCTTATGACTTAATGGTAGTTCCTAAAGAAATTAAAAATTTAGATACCAATGACCTTTGCACCACCATTAACATTACAAAAGAAGAATTCCTTAGTAAGATAAAAAAGATAAGAAGTTATTCAACCTATAAGGCTTCGGTGTTTGCTGCACAAATTTCGAAGCAGAATTATGCTGCCTTGCAGGAAAAACTTTATAGATACAATGGCTTTTATGTGCAGAGTAGAACATTAAGAAAATACCCTAGAAGCATTGCTGCGCATGCTTTAGGATACGTAGGTGAGGCGGAGAAAAAACGATTGAAAAAAATTCTTATTATAAAAATGGAGATTACATAGGAATTAGTGGACTAGAAAAATCATATGAAACTGAGCTTAGAGGGGTTAAAGGACTAAAAATTTTAATGGTTGATGTTTTTAATCGCACTAAAGGTCATTTTAAAGACGGCATGTATGATACAGCAGCTGTAACAGGCTCTAACATTATTTCAACTATAGATGCTGATTTACAAGAGTATGGCGAGAAACTTTTTGCTAATAAAATTGGCGGTATGGTTGCCATTGACCCACAAACGGGTGAGATATTGGCTTGCATTTCAGCGCCATCATACAACCCTAACTTACTAGTAGGACGTGAGCGGTCTAAAAATTATGTAAAGCTATTGCGCGACCCATTGCAACCTTTATTTAATAGAGCATTAATGGCGTATTATCCTCCCGGATCAACATTCAAATTGATCAATGATTTGATTGCACTGCAAGAAGGTTGCCTAACGCCTGAAAAAACTTACCCTTGCCCAGGCGGTTATCGCATGAGTGGCCATACGGTAAAGTGCGATGCCACACACGGAAGCATTTCCTTAAGAGCTGCCATACAACATTCATGCAACACCTATCACTGCTATGTTTTTAGAAGTATTGTTGACCAAGACAAGTACAAAAATACCGAAGATGGTTACAACCACTGGCGCAATAATGTACTCAGTTTTGGCGTTGGTAAAAGACTTTATAGCGATTTGCCAAATGAGTTGCGTGGTATGGTACCTACAGTAAAGTATTATGACAAGGTATTCGGAAAAGGTCATTGGCGTTCTTCTACCTGCGTTTCATTAGGAATTGGACAAGGAGAGTTAGGCATAACTCCTATACAAATGGCAAATGTTATGTGCATAATTGCCAACAAAGGCTTCTACTATACACCTCACATCATAAAAAAGATTGGCAAGTCGGACGAACATTCGAAAAAGTTTAAAACAAAAAATTATACAACTGTTGCACCTTCAATGTTTGATTTGGTTTATGATGGTATGCAAGATGTTGTAGAACGC
>JBEIDK010000048.1:0-20309 GCA_040383485.1 Flavobacteriales bacterium | reverse complement strand
TGCTCCAAATGGAGGTGAAGTTTTCGGAGTTGGAAGTACTCAAACCATTTCATGGTATAGTCAAAATATTAGCAATGTAAAATTAGAATATTCTACTGACGGTGGATTGACTTACCCCAATACAATTGTTTCATCAACTACTAACTACGGATATTATTATTGGACTATTCCTAATAGTGTTAGCATTCAATGCAAAGTAAGGGTAAGTGATGCATCGGCATCATCAACTCAAAGTACTAGTGCAAATAATTTTACAATACTTGCTCCAGCTGTACAAGTAACTTCACCTAATGGTGGGCAAAATTGGGTTGGGCTGAGCACACAAAATATTACTTGGAGCAATTCAGCAGTTAGTAATTATGTTACGTTAGAATATACAACTAATAACTTAAATTGGAATTATATTACCACAGTTTATAACAATCAATTAAATGGTACTTATTCGTGGACCTTACCAAACGTATCTACCAATCTTGCTAAGGTAAGGATTACAGATTATTATAATGCTGCAATAACTGATGTAAGCGATACGACATTCAATATTTCTTTTGCACCAGCAGCATTGCAAGTAACTTCACCTAATGGATTTGAAAACTTTGCAGTTGGTTCACAATATTACATTCAATGGAATAGCACTTCAATTACAACAGTAAACCTAGATTATAGTATTAATGGAGGCTCAACTTGGAATAATATAGCAACAGGTATCAATGCAGCCAACTCTTACTATTTATGGACAGTTCCTAATACGCCATCAACAAGTTGTTTGGTAAAAGTGAGTGACGCTAACAATACCTTGCTGAGCGATGTTAGTAATAATACTTTTACCATAATTGCTCCGTACTTAACAATTACAACACCTAACGGAGGAGAAATTTTAAATAGTAGTAATAATTACTATATACAATGGAACAGTTCAGGCGTAAATAATATAGGAATAGACTTGTCAACTGATGGTGGAGCTACCTATAGTTCAATAGTTTCGAACACTTCAAACTTTGGCTACTATTTATGGACGCCAAGTACAACTCAAGCTTCAACACAATGCAAAATAAAAGTGAAAGACCTTGCAAGTGCATCAGTAATTAACGATGTAAGTAATTCAAATTTCACCATACAAAACCCAACACCAAGTATCATTGTTACCTCACCAAATGGCGGTGAAAATTGGATCGTTGGTTCTAATTATTACATCACTTGGAACAGCGTGGCCGTTTCTAGTGTAAACATTCAGTACTCTTCTGACAATGGAGTTACTTGGAATAACATCGTATCAGGTTACTCTGCTTCTAATTCTTATTACTCTTGGAATATTCCTAATGATACAACTTCAACTGCATGGATTAGGGTTACAGACGCATCAAACACAAGTTTGAATGATTTAAGTGGTCAATTTAATATTACTCCAAATACACCAACATTAACAATAACTTACCCTAATGGTGGCGAAAACTTACAAGTTGGTTCATATACTTATATTAGTTGGAATTCGAATAATGTTGGCTGTACCAACCTAGAGGTAAGTTATAATGGAGGAACTTCTTGGAATACTTTGGCAAGCAATCTTACCGTGAATTATTTTTATTGGAATATTCCAAACATTGCTTCTACTCAATGTTGGGTTAGGGTAACAAATTGCTATTCAGCATTAACAGATGCAAGTAATAGTACATTTACAATTAGTGTTCCCGTTGCTAACACCAACACAATTTCTATTAGTAGCATTAATAATACTATATATTGTAAGGGAGATACTATTGTTGTTCATTATATAGCAACAGGAACTTACAATTCTGGCAACTTTTTCTCGGTACAAATGAGTGATGCTAGCGGGTCTTTCACTAATCCAACTTATATAGGTGGTATTACTTCAAATGCTTTGGTTGATAGTATTAGTGTTACAATTCCGAGTAACGCTTTGAATGGTTCAGGATATAGAGTAAGAATAGTATCTAATAATTTGGTAGCAACAAGCACGAATAGTAATACATTTGTCATTCAAGGTCCAACAGCTGATTTTACAGCTAATCCATATCAAAATATTTACTTACTACCACAAGATGCAAGCATACAATTTGTACCAACAACAACAGGCTCAGTTGCATCATACGCATGGACTTTCGGCGATGGGGGTACTTCAACAGCTAATACACCAAATCATAATTATGGCAGTACCGTGTTCTTTGATGTTCAACTAACAGTTACTGATAGCAATGGCTGCTCAATTACTGCCTATAAACCAAACTATATTCATACTGAATATTATTTAGAAAATACTGATATTATACCACAAGGTTATACTGGCACAGTAACAGGCTCAGCATTCTCTAATACCAATACAGGATGTTTTACACTTTCGAATGGTAATTGTTTTGTAACAACTAATGGAGGAAATAATTGGACAAATTCAGTGACAGGCTTACCAGTTGGTACACAACTTACAAGTGCATCTTTAATACCTGGATACTGGGTCATTGCTGGAAATAATGGCACATTATGTTATTCTACGAATCAGGGAACTACGTGGATACCATATTTTACAGGCACAACAGCAACATTTAATGCAGTGTCTATGATGAGTTCTCAATTAGGATATGCAGTAGGAACTGGAGGTACAATTTGTATATATAATGGCACTACATGGACCCCTGCAACAATTGCAGGAACAAACAATGTTACTTTTAACAGCGTTGTAAGCTATGGCACGAACGCTATTGCAGTAGGAAATTTAGGAAGTATTTATTATTTCAATGGCACAACATGGTCAGCCATTACATCATCACTTTTTAATAATACGTTTAACTTCACATCGCTTTACGCAGATATTGATAGCATAAGTAATGACCCAATAGCTTATGTAACTGCCACAAATGGTACTATTTGCAAACTACAATACACCAATTCTGTTTGGAATGTTACAACCTCACTTTCAGGAACAGGGGCTAATTTTAAAGGCATAAGTGGTAAAGGAGGCAATGTCACTGCTGTAGGCGATAGCGGTATTGTTTACCAATCAAACAACGGTGGCAATTCATTCGGAAGATTCTCAATTGGCAACACCAATAACTTAACTACTGTTGCGTTTAAAAAACCACGCGGATATATTGGCGGTGTATTAGGAACAGGAAGAAGTTTTGGACCAGCAGCAGATACTAGTTCTACTTCAATTTTAAAGAATATATTAATGAATCAAATATCAATCTATCCTAATCCCGTAAAAGATATTTTTACCATAAGTATTGAAAATAATAATGGCGAAAATGTACAAATTTATATCAAAGATGTTACTGGTAAAATAGTATTGGAAGTTACTAATGAGAAATTAAGTAATAACTTTAAAAAGAAAGTTGATATAAGTTCTTTAGCCAAAGGAACATACTTTGTTTTTATCAATAAAAATGGCGAACAGGTAGTTCAAAAATTAAGTATCGATTAAATTTATTTTTGTTTGATGAATAAAATGGTTGTAGCAGAAATGCTGCAGCCATTTTTGCTTTTAACCGTAAATAGACAGTTGAGCATTTTTTGGACTTAGGGTTGGCTTGAAAGCCTTTATACTAAAGAGTTTTGTGCAAAAAAATCTAACTGCTATGCAGTAGAAAATATTACGATGACAAAAGTAAAATAAATCAGATATTGATAAGGGTTACAGTTGATGTTTGTAAACCAACTGTCTATTTACGGTTAAATTTTTAGCGTTGCCTATAAAAAAATGAAACCTTATAGTGTTATAGGTTTTCCTTGATAGAACTCTAACACTTTCATTTTGAAATAATAATCATATTTAGCTTGCAGCAAATCTATTTTTACTTTGGTGAGTTTATTTTTTACATCATTATATTCAAATGAATTAATTACTCCTAACTCAAAACGTGATTCAAAATTTTTAAAAGAAAGGGAGAAAGCTTCAACCGATTTTTTTGTTGCAGAATATTTCTTAATCGCAGCAATGCAATCTGCGCGTGCTTGTCTCACATTCCTATTCAAATCTCTTTTGGCAATGGATTCATTAAGCTTTGCATTTTCATAATTTATTTTTGCTCTTGCTATTTGAGACTTTACTTGAAAACCATTAAAAATTGGAATACTCAATTGAAATCCAAAACTCTTATTTATGTTCGATGTTAATTGAGTACCATAAGGAGTAGTTTTTGTGCCGATAGGTATTACCTGATTATAAAAAACATCTTCGCCCGAAACTGTTTGGCCAATGTTTACTGGAACAGTAGTTGTATTGGTAACAATACTAGACAAGCCCGAAAAACCAGTTCCATAACTACCTCCTAAGGTAAGGCTTGGCAACAATGAGCCTTTTGCCATTTCAATGCTTAAGTAAGCTGCTTTTATTCTGCTTTGCGCTGCCTTTATTGCTGCCTGCGAATTTACAGCTTGAGATAAAGCTGATTCTGCACTAGCAATATTTTCGTTGATGTTAGGCTCCGAAAGTTCTGGTTTTATAATGCTGAACCCTTCGGCACTAGGTAAATCAAGTAATAGCGTTAGGTTTAACAATGCAATGTCATAACTATTTTGTGCATTTACAATTAGGAGTTCTTCATTTGCTATTTGAGACTGAATGTCGAGCAACGAATTTTTTGCAACACTGCCAGCATCATACAGTTTTTGTGTTCTATTTTCTTGCAGCCTTGTTATTCCTATTTGATTTTCGGCTGTTTTTAATTGCTCTGTTGCGAATAAAACATTTAAATAAGCAGAGGCAATATTTAATATTATGGTTTGGTTATTTGCATCAACATCAAGCTTTGAAGCATTAACATTTTCTTGGCTTTGTTTAATATTATTCCATTGTTGTAAGCCATTAAAAAGGGTTACTCCAGCATTGATTGAATAATTGTCACTGCGTACTCTTTTATCGGCAAACCTATTTGTAAAAGGGTCAATTCTTCGTCCTATGTTATAGAAATTAGAGATACTAGCATTTAAGCTAGGCAAAATTGCAAACTTACTTTGTTCTAAATTTGCATTTGCTTGCTCTACTTGCAAATTACTTTGTTTTACGTTGATATTATTTTTTAAAGCATAGTCAATGCATTGCTGCAACGACCAAGAGTTTTGGCTATGAGTTGTAGCAGAAACAACCAGAAAAAAAGCCAGTATGAAAAAGTATTTAAGCATAACTATTTTTAATACTACAAACCTAAAACAATTTGAATAATATAGTTAGTTAGTTCAATAGATATCAATCCAAAAAACCTATCTGTTTGGATAGTTATTTCTTTTAAATGTGTATACAAACAAACGATTATGAAAAATAAAGAGAAGATATAAACAAACTTACCCTTTCTTTTTATTCAGATAAACAAAGCCCAGCGCAGTAAAAATGCTTAAACAAATAATAAAATAAAACATGGATGTAAAGCTGTATTTAGCAGCTATTCCTAAGCCAATTGACGGTGCCAAAATAATTGCAATTCCATAAGAAATGGAATACAATGCCGAATATTGTCCTTGCCTTTCTTTCTTTGGTTTCGATAAAGCATAGTTCATCATAAATGGCATTGCAAAAATTTCGGACATACTTATGATGATAGTGTAAACAATAGCCCAAAGCAACATTCCATTGCCAAACCGAAGTATCAGAAACGAAATAGGAATACAAAACACACCAGCAATGATGTAAGGGAAAATGACTTTCTTTTTTTCTAATATTGAAATCAAAGGCATTTCTATGATAACAACCAACAAGCCATTTAGGGCAATCAGCAAACCAATTTTACTTTCATCGTAATTACAAACTTTACTGAAATACTGCGGAACACTTGCAAAAAACTGAAAGAAACATGTGCCATATAACGCCACCAAAAAAATAAAAAACAAATATTCTTTATCTCTGTATGCCGATGTTTTGTTATCATTTAATACTTCGCTGTGTCTTCTGTTACCCTCTGTTTTTTGCTTGGGTAAATACAAATAAATCATCAGAGCGGCTGCAAAACTAGACATTGAATCAATAATGAATAGCCAATGATATCCAAGCTTTAGAGCAACAAATCCGCCGATTGCGGGTCCAACCGAAAAGCCCAGATTAATTGCCAATCGAACCAATGAAACAGAACGCGTTCTATTTTCGCTTGTACTGTAAGATGCAATAGCAGCTGAGTTTGCAGGACGAAATAAATCGCAGGTGAGTGCATACAAAAATATAATGATTGAAATCCAAAACAGTGAAGATGCAACAAGCATCAACAATAAAATAATACCACAACTGATGAGTGAAAACAACATGATGTTGTAATAATTTATTCTATCCGTCAACCAGCCTCCCATATAACTGCCGAGCACACTTCCAATGCCATAGTAACTCATCACCATAGCTGCCTGAACCATAGTAAAATGCAAATTATTTGTTAGGTAAAGCGACGTGAAAAGCAATACCATAGCGCCGCTACGATTAATGAACATTGCTAATGCAAGTATCCAGGTGTTGCGTTGTATGTTGGTAAACGCATTGCGGTATAGTTTAAAAATACTTGCCAATTTATTTTATGAATGTTGCGCAACATTGGTTGCAGCAATTTTTGTTTTGTACATTAAAGGTATCAAAATTTAGTAAGTATGGTCACTGAAGAAATCGAACCATTGTTGTGAGATGTTCATTAAAGGTTAATTTTATAATTATGTATATAGAAAAATTACTTTAGCTCTTGTGGAGATGCTGAAATAAATTCAGCATGACTATACTGGATTTTGAGATTGCCTCATTTGGCTGATGGCAATTAGAGAAACACAGTCCTACAATTTTATCCACTAAGCATAACTCCTCTCATTTTATTTTCATTAATTTACACCCTCAAATAATTTGGAGTTCAACAATTGATACCTAAGGAAACAGTAGATAAAATAATTGATACAGCACGTGTAGAAGAGGTGGTGGGTGACTTTATTGCCCTCAAACGCCGTGGCGTAAACCTTCTCGGGCTATGTCCTTTTCATGGCGAAAAATCTCCTTCCTTTACAGTGTCGCCCGCCAAAGGCATTTACAAGTGCTTTGGCTGCGGCAAGGGTGGTGCACCTGTCAACTTTATTATGGACCACGAACAACTTTCGTATCCCGATGCGCTGCGCTGGCTGGCAAAAAAATACAACATCGAAATTCAAGAGGAAGAACTTACTCCCGAACGTGTTGCCGAAAACAATGACCGCGAAAGTATTTTACAAGCCCTTGCATTTGCACAAAAATTATTTTCGGATACGCTGCACAATACAGAAGAAGGCAAAATAATTGGATTGAGCTACTTCGAAGAAAGAGGATTTAGCAAGGCCATCATCGATAAATTTCAACTGGGTTACTCACCCGAAAAAAATAGCTTCTTCGAAGAGGAGGCAACAAAAAATGGTTTTAAACTTGAGTTTGCCGAACGTGCAGGCTTAATCACCAAACGCGATAACGATAAAGGCTACTATGGTCGTTTTGCTGGTAGGGTAATGTTTCCGGTTCATAATATTGCAGGACGGGTAATTGCTTTTGGTGGCCGTACCTTAAAGAAAGAAAAAAATATAGCTAAGTATGTAAACTCTCCTCAAACAGAGGTTTATAATAAAAGTGAAGTGCTTTATGGTTTATTCTTCGCCAAGAAAGAAATCATTGCCAAAGACAATTGCCTATTAGTAGAAGGCTATGCCGACGTAATTTCTATGTTCGAGGCAGGTTTCGAAAATGTGGTGGCAAGCAGCGGCACATCTTTAACCGTTGAACAAATAAAATTAATTCGGCGTTTCACCAAAAACATTACCATCCTTTACGATGGTGATGCAGCAGGGATAAAAGCATCATTTAGAGGAATAAATTTAATTCTTGAAGAAGGACTTAATGTTCGTGTTTTATTATTCCCTGATGGCGAAGACCCTGATAGCTATAGCCGCAAAGTTTCTAATTCAGAGCTACAAGAGTTTATTGATGCAAACACAAAAGATTTTATCACATTTAAAACTAATTTATTAATTGAAGAAACAAAAGGTGACCCTATAAAAAGAGCTGGTCTTATTAAGGATATAGTAGAGAGTATTTCTTTAATTCCTGACCCAGTTATACGCAGCGTATATGTTCAGGAATGTAGTCGCATCATGACCATTGACGAACAAATTTTGCATGCGGAAGTAAATAAGTTAAGAAGGAAAAATAAAGAGAAAAACTCAGATAAAAATGAGCAGCAAGAAGGCGAATTAAATATTATTAAATCGGGTGAGCTTACAACAGAAGTAAATATTCAACAGCGACAGGAAAGTGTTACAGATTTACTTAACGACATTAGTTTTCAAGAACGCGATGTAGCCCGTATATTAGTACTCTATGGCAATAAAGAAATAGAAGCCGAAATTGAACTAGAAGGCGAAAAGCAAACACATATCTTTAAAGTTTCGCAGGTGGTTGAGCATGAACTAAATTCAGATTCATATCAATTTACTAATTCACTGTATCAAGAAATATTTAATGAAATAGTTGCATCAAATGCGCTAGACAACTTTTTAGAAGTGAAATATTTCGTAAATCATCAAAACGCTGCTATTAGAAATTTTGCAATTGATGTTTTTGAAACACCTTACAAATTACACAATTGGGAAAAGCAACAAATATTTGTAAACACCGAAGAGAGTATGCTTAAAGCAACAGTTAATGGAGCGATATATAGTTTACGATTGAAGCTTATTGAAAGAATGAAAAAAGAATTAAGTGAGGAACTAAAGCAAGAATTAACCGACGATAAAGTTATTGAACTTATAAATCAGATAATGGGTTTAGATGCAGGTAAACACCATTTTGCATTTACCGGATTGGGCAGGATTGTAATTAGGTAAACTTTTGAAGATTACCCTTAAGGTTCAATAATTATTTATTTATATTTGCTTTATACTAACTAAAAAATAATATTTATGAGTAATTTAAAACGTTTAAATGTTGCAATGTTAATGGCAACAATCTTCACTTCAAATTTATTAGCACAAGAAACACCCTCCAAACCAGAAAATGGAGACTACACCGACAAAACTTTTTTCTATGAACAAGGTTTAAATTGTACTCAATTTGTAAAACAGTATTTGAGTTTAAATGCTACCACAAATACAAATTTACCTTATCTTTTCACTGGAAATTTTGTGTACAAAAAAATTGGCTTACGCTATGGATTTAATTTCAATAATTCAAGAGCCTCAACTTCACAAGACCCAACTGGAACAAATACTGCATTCAATACTCCAAACACTACCAAAACGCTCCTAAATGTCTATGATGCTCGAGTGGGAGTATTTTATTATAAACGTTTATCAAGGCGTTTTATTACAAATATTGGTGTTGATTTTCTGTATCTAAATAGTTACATTAAAACATCATCCTTTAACTCAACTTCGTCGGGTACTTTCTCAAGTTCAACAACAAATAGCGATTTGAAAACTGTTGCAACGGGTCTTGGTTGCGGACCATTTATAAGCATACAATATTTTATTGCACCACGTGTTTCTATAGGCACAGAAAGTGCAATTTACTACTCAATGAGTTCTTCAAATCAATCTGGAAACTCTACATCAACTATAACACAAACTATTAATACTGGTTCGGGTTTCTTCACTCAAACAAATAGTACCTCTACCACAAATAAAAATTCTTCTAAAGATTCAGGCACAAATTTGATTGTCCCTCTTAATCTTTTTGTTTATTTTAGATTTTAGTTTCTACTGCACTCAAAATAATTCCAAATGAAAAAAATAATTTTTATCATTCTGTTAACTTCAATAGTAATGGTAGCTTGCAAGAAAAAGTCAACCTATTCGGCAATGCCTATTGCTGATGGTTCGGGAGCACCAATCCTTCCAGAATTGCCATACGATTACAGCGACAGAATGTTCAATAGCAACAATTTAAATAATAATGAGATTGCCTTAGGACGCGTGTTGTTTTATGATAAAAACTTATCTTTCAACAACACCATTTCTTGTGGAAGTTGTCATGTGCAATCGAAGGGCTTTGCCGATGATGTTCAATTTCATAAGGGCGTATACGGAAATACGTTAACCCGAAATACTCTTGCTATTTCAGGTGATGGTTCGGATTTGTTTTGGGATGGTAGAAGTGATGACTTAAACGACCTTGTATTAAGACCTATTTCTAATCATAATGAGATGGTTCAGGATTTATCTAAACTGTGCAATAAACTTTCTAATATTGAGTACTATAAAAAATTATTTAATTATGCATATGGGGATGAAACAATCACTATCGAAAAAATCAATTCGTCAATTGCTTCGTTTTGTAAAACCTTAAAACCATCGCAAACAAAGTTTGATAAGGCGTTCAATTTTTTTGGAAATGTAAACATCTCTGAACTTAGCCTTGAAGAATTAAATGGTTTTCAAGTTTTTAATCAAAAAGGGAAATGTTCTAGTTGCCACAACTTGTCCAATACTTCATTTTATGTTGGTAATCAAAGTATAAGTGGCGAACCCTTGCACAACACTGGTTTAGATGTTAATTATGCTGATAATGGCAAAGGTTCCCTTACCAAAAGGGAGAATGATGAAGGAATGTTTAAATCTCCCAATCTTCGAAATGTTGCGCTAACGGAACCCTATATGCACGACGGTAGATTTAAAACACTGGAAGAGGTTGTTGAATTTTATAATAGTGGAGTAATGCCGCATAAAAATTTAGATTTTGTTTTGTGTGATTTGGATGAAAATAATTTATCCAACATGCTTGATTCTTTAATTGATGCTGGAGTAATTAATCCACAAAATAACATAGAGTTGCAGGAGGCTCTCAATAAACTTATTGGCAATCGTAGACCAGCTCGTTTAAATTTAACAGATATTGAAAAACGCAATTTGGTTTCGTTTTTAAAAACACTTACCGACCATAATTTAGCTGTTGACCCGAGGTTTTCTAACCCATTCAAAAACTAATCCTCTAATTAGTTTATCATAACAATAATAATTTTATAACATTCAAAATTTAAAATTATTATTGTGTTGAATTTTTAACATAACAATATGTGGTCTTATTTAGCACGTTTTTCATTACGTAACCGACGTGCTATCATTTTCGTTTTTACTGGCATCACCATTTTCATGGCTTATTTTGCTGCTCAAGTAAAAATTACCTATGAGTTTGCAAAGCTATTGCCTGATGACGATTCTGCTTTTGTTGACTATCAAAATTTCAAAGGAAAATTTGGGGAAGATGGCGCTGTAATGGTTATTGGATTGCAAGACCCCAATTTTTTCGAACTAAATAAATTTAACGATTGGTATGAATTATCAGCAGGAATAAAAAAAATTGATGGCATACAAGAGGTTGTTTCTTTAGGCAGAATATATACACTTAAAAAAAATGATAGCATTGGTAGCTTTGACTTTAAACCACTTTTTACTGAAAAACCAAAAACACAGTTAGAACTTGACAGCCTTAAAAAAGAAGTATATAACTTAACATTTTACGACGGTTTTATTTTTAGTAAAGATTCATCGGCCACATTAATGGCAATTACATTCGACAAGTCTAAACTAAATACCAAAAACCGCTTGGCAATGGTTGATACCATAAAAATGAGGGCAGATGCTTTTGAAGCTAAGTACAAGACAAAATTACATTTTAGTGGATTGCCATATATAAGAACTGTAATAGCCCGAAAAATTGCTAGTGAAATGGGAATGTTTTTAGGTTTGGCTTTTCTTGTTACTGCGATAATATTATTAGTGTTTTTTCGTTCAACTACACCTGTTGTTGTTTCAGTGTTAATGGTAATTATTGGAGTTATTTGGAGCTTTGGCACTATTGTTTTGTTAGGCTATAAAATTACTGTTCTTTCTGGCTTAATTCCTCCATTAATAATTGTCATTGGCATCCCAAATTGCATCTTACTTTTAAATAAATACCACACAGAGTATGGTAAATATGGTAATCAAGCAAGGGCACTAACACGCATGGTAGAAAAGATTGGTGTTTCAACATTTTTTGCCAACGTTACTACCTCAATAGGTTTTGCAGTTTTTTGTTTTACAAACTCAAAAATTTTAATTGAGTTTGGACTTGTTGCCTCACTCAATGTTATGGGTACTTATGTAGCTTCGCTATTATTGATACCTGCAATTTTCAGTTACTTGGCACCGCCATCCTTAAAGCATACAAAACATATTGATAATAAAAAAATAACTAACATTCTACTCAAAATAGATTATTGGGTACACAATTATCGCCGCCAAATTTATTATATCGTTATTGGATTGGTGCTTATTTCGATAGTTGGCATTTCAAGAATACAAACCATTGGCTACGTGGTTGATGACCTTCCAAAGAAAGATGCAATATATACTGATATGCGTTTTTTTGAAAGAATTTTTCATGGCGTATTACCTTTTGAAATTGAGGTTGATACAAAAAAACCAAACGGAGCACTAGCATTACCAACGCTTTATAAAATAAATAAACTACAAAAGGTATTTAAAGATTATACTGAATTTTCCAAACCCATATCAAGTGTTGAGGCTGTAAAATTTGCAAATCAAGCTTATAATGATGGTGATAAAAAATTTTACATGCTTCCTGGCGCTTCCGATATGTCTCAAATTGCAAGTTATGTTACCAACTCAAAACAAAAGAAGCAAGGAGCATTTAAAGGATTTGTTGATAGCACAAAGCAGCATACAAGAATAAGCATACAAATGGCAGATGTTGGAAGTGTAAGAATGAAGCAATTAATAAAAGAATTACGCCCTAAAGTCGATTCAATATTTAATCCTAAAGATTACCATGTAACGCTTACTGGCAATAGCGTCATGTTTTTAAAAGGAAACGACTACCTCATAAAAAATTTACAAGAAAGTGTAATGTTTGCAATTATTTTAATAGCATTAGTAATGTTTAGCCTTTTTGCAAGTTTGCGAATGGTAATCATATCTATTCTACCTAGCATTGTACCATTAATAATTACAGCTGGTTTAATGGGCTTTTTCGGAATACCATTAAAGGCATCAACAATTTTGGTGTTTAGTATTGCATTCGGAATTGCTAGCGATGGCAATATGTATTTCTTAACCAAATACCGACAAGAGTTTAAACTGCACCATTACAGCATAAGTAAAACAGTTTCTAAAACACTTTCCGAAACAGGGGTAAGCATGATTTATACTGCAATAATATTATTCTGTGGCTTTGGTATTTTTTCATTCTCAAGCTTTGGAGGAACTGCTGCACTCGGAATTTTAATTTCAATTACTCTTTTCGTTTCATATTGTAGCAACCTTATTTTATTACCATGTTTCCTTTTATCTCTTGAACATCGCCTCGAAATTAAGGCAATATTACGTGAGCCACTTTTCGAAATCTTGGATGAAGAAGATGATATAGATTTGGATGATTTAAAGCTAAAATAAACGAAAATTAATACCCCTAATTATTCAATTGTTTCTTGACCAAACAAAGGCAATAGAATATACAACTTAAGTGTTATTTTATGGAGAGTGTTGACTTCATACCTTTGAATATTGCGTAATTATTAAATAAAACATTCAATTATGAAAATAAATACACTTCATATCGCAGTAGCGATGTTTATCACAATTGCAAGTATACAGGCACAACCAGGTTTTACTTGGCAGAAATCATTAGGCGATAATGGTTCAGGAATTAACAAATGCGAAGCAACTACCGTTGATGCTCAAGGAAATGTTTATGTAGTTGGAAGATTTGAAAATACTGTAGATTTTAATACTGGCACAGGAACTTACAATCTCACTTCAAAAGGATTGAGTGATGGATATGTTGCAAAATATGCGTCTAACGGAAATTTTGTTTGGGCACGTGCTTTTGGTGGCGGTAGCTTCGACTTTGCAAAATCAGTTGAAGTTGATGCTGCAGGAAATGTTATTGTTGGTGGAGTGGTTAACTCAGGAGGTTATGCAATTACTACTGACGATGATACCATTCAGTATTATCAAAACAATAGCAATCTTGCAAATGTAGTTACAAAAGGCCAAGTAGATGCTGTTTTCGCAAAGTATAATAGTTCTGGAACCTTGCTGTTTAACAAAATTTTTGGCGGACTAAAAACAGATATGTTGGGAGACCTTGATATAGACCAAAATGGTAATATTTACATAACTGGATATTTTTACGAAAAAACAGACCTTGACCCAGGACCAGATTCTACAATTTATACCTCTTTTAATGGATGGTTAGGCCCAGCTTCTGATATATTTTTAAGCAAATTTGACGCACAAGGAAATTTTATTTTTGGTAAACGACTTGGTGGCTTAGAAACAGATTATGGTTTAGAAATAGATGTAAATAATATAGGTGATGTATTCTTTACTGGAATCTTTGCAAGAGCATGCGATTTTAATTGGACTTCTTCATTTGATACTTTGCAAACACAATCTGATGGTACATCAGACCAAAATGCATTTGTTTGTAAATATGATACTGCAGGTAATTATGTTTGGGCAAGACAAATATCAGGTAGCGGCAGTCAGTTTGGAAATGGGATTTCATCAAATAATACTGGAGAGGTATATGTGTCTGGAACATATGGTGGAACAACATCTATTGGAGGTGGTACATCAAGTGCTATTTCAATAAACAACTCAGGTATAAACGATGCTTTTGTTTGTAAGTTTAGTGCAATAGGCAATACTTTATGGGCTAAAAAAGTAGGTGGTGCAACTTCTGATGTTTGTAATGGACTAGCAATTGATAATGCAAATAACGCCTATATTACTGGTGCTTTTTATAGCTTTAATTTAAATTTCGGAAATAATGGAGTTGGTCCTGTTATTGTGCATCCAGTAAGCGTTGCAACTAGTAATCAAGATCTTTACATGGCTAAATATAATTCAACTGGAGCGCTTCAATGGGCTTATGGATTTGGCAACGCAACAGGAAACGAAGAAGGTTTAGCGCTAGCTATCGCCCCTAACGACAACGCTATTATTTTAGCAGGTTATTCAAATGGAGATACTATTGATTTTGATCCAACCACACTTGTAAACTCTTTTAACGGTTCTGGAAACTATAATGGCTTTTTAGTAAAATATTCTGCATGCTCAATAAGCAGAAGCATTGTAAAAGATAGTTTAGTGCTTACTGCTGAGCCTGGATACTTAGCTTATCAATGGATAGATTGTGCAACAAACCAACCAATTTTAGGAGCAACAAGTAATGTTTATAATCCTACTCAAAACGGAAACTATGCTTGTATTATCACTGGTTCTGAAGGTTGTATTGATACTACAACTTGTTATGATATTACTGCCATTATTACTTGTAATATAAATAATAGCATCACACAAAAAACAGACTCTTTAAAGGTTGGAGAACCAAATGCTACCTATCAATGGGTTGTTTGCCCTACTTATGCAAACGTTGTTGGGGCTACAAACCAATCATATAAAGTAACTCTAAATGCAAGCTATGCATGTATTATTACATTAGCTAACGGTTGTAAAGATACTACTGCTTGCTATTCAATTCAAGATGTAGGTTTCGAAGATGTTTATTCTAATATGAACTTCACAATTGCTCCCAATCCTGCAAAAAATACGCTCAATTTAATGGGAATTGAATTTACCTCTAATCTGGCAGTTACAATAATAACCATTGAAGGTAAAGAGATTGTTGCAAATTATAACCCAACAAAAAATGGTATTACAATTAATGTAAACGAACTGGCTAATGGCTTATACTCATTAAAGATTTTAAATAAAAAAAATGGGGCTACAGTGATTAAAAAGTTTATTAAACAGAATTAAATAAATTACTAGTTTTGGAAAAGCTGCTGAAAATATCAGCAGCTTTTTTTATTTGTAATGTATAATAAAACAGTGAAAAAAACGCTATTAATATCCATCATAATATTGCTGTTTAGTCAAGTAAACCAGATAGCTGCACAGAATCAAAAAATAGACTCTTCGTACTTTAGAGAAATAGAAAATTGGGACAAGCAGAGAGAAAGAAATTTAAGAAGTGAAAATGGCTGGCTAAACATTATTGGCCTGAACTGGCTTAATGAAGGCGTAAATTTTATTGGTAGTGATACCTCTTGCTCAATTCAATTGCCGAATGAAAGGTGCGAAAAAATATTGGGAAACTTTATATTAAAAAATGGAAATGTAAGCTTTGTATCAGCTGATAACGTTGCTATTACTAATGATGGAAAAGTATTTAAAAGTGGAGTGGTGTATACAGACACCATGACGGCCCCAATTATTCTATCCTATAAACAATTTAAGTGGTTTATTATTAAAAGAGGTTTAAAGTATGGCGTAAGATTGCGTGATTTGGAGTGCCAAGCCCTAAAAGATTTTAAAGGAATAAATCGTTTTCCCATCACAGAAGAGTGGAAAATTATTGCCGACTTAATTCCTAATGAAAGTAAGTTAAACCTAGGTATTCGAGATGTAATAGGTAATACTACTCAAACAGAAATTGCTGGAAGTCTAAACTTTACATTCAACAATATTAAATACAGCCTTCTTGCTACAAGAGAAGATGATAAATTATTTATAGTTTTTGCTGATGAAACTTCTGGCATTTCAACGTATGTTGCAGGTAGGTTTTTATATGCCAATATCCCCACTTCCGACAATAAGATTATACTCGACTTTAATAAAGCATATAACCCTCCCTGCGCATTTACAAACTACGCTACATGCCCTTTGCCATTGCCGCAAAATGTTATAAAAATTGCTATTACTGCAGGCGAAAAATCATACGGGAATCATTAATTCATTGAATGAAATAATGTTTAGAAAACAATTGAATAAATGCTGTGTTAAATAAAAAACAATTGCTATTTAAACCTTAATTTATACTTTCGCCCAACGAACTTCAAGTTTTAAAATAATCATTTAAACAATATGAAATATTCATTGGCACTAACAATAAAAATTAGCTTAAATGAATATTCTAAGTATCAATAAAAGACAAATTATATACATATGAATATATTAGTTTGCATTAGCAAAGCCCCCGACACAACAACAAAAATCGCCTTTAAAGATGGCGATACTAAATTTGATGAAAACAATGTACAATACATTGTAAATCCTTACGACGAATGGTATGCCCTTGTAAGAGCACTTGAGTTAAAAGAAACTTTAGGTGGTAATGTTACCCTTATCAATGTTGGTGCCGCTGATAACGATGCCGTAATTCGCAAGGCATTGGCTATTGGTGCTGATGATGCTGTGCGTATTGATGCTGACCCAACCGATGCATTTTATGTAGCAGAACAAATCGCTAACTATGCAACCGGAAAAGGTTTCGATTTGATTTTAGCGGGCAAAGAAACTATTAATTATAATGGTGCAAGTATTGGTGCAATGATTGCCGAATTACTTGATTTGCCATATATATCTTTAGCTACTAAGTTAGATATGAACGGCAATATAGCAACCATAGAGCATGATATTGATGGCGGTGATGAAGTTGTTGAATGTGCCACTCCAATGGTACTTAGTTGCAGTAAAGGCATGGCCGAAGCGCGTATACCAAATATGCGTGGAATTATGGCTGCACGTACAAAGCCACTTACAGTTATCGCTGCAAATACAACATCTCCACTAACTTCAATTGGTAAATATTCTTTAACCGCTGGTCGTACAGATTGCAAATATATAAGTGCTGATACACCAGAACAACTAATTGATTTATTGCACAATGTTGCTAAAGTAATTTAATCGTTAATCATTTAATTTTAGAATAAGATGTCAGTTTTAATATACGCCGAAGTATCAAAAAATAAAGTAAAAAAATCATCGTTAGAAGCTACTAATTATGCTGCTAACATTGCTAAAAATACCAACACCACAGTTACTGCAGTTGTTGTTGGAAATTCCGATAACGCAATACTTGCTGAATTAGGAAAAGCAGGGGCTAATAAAGTACTACGCTTAAACGACGCTAAATTAGCAAATCATGATTCTCAAGCCATGACAGCTGCTTTAGAACAGGTAGCTAAAGCTGAAGGAGCATCTTTCATTATCTTCTCACATGATTTCACAGCAAAAGCTGTAGCACCTCGTTTGGCTGCACGTATGCGTGCTGGCTATGTGCCGGCTGCTGTTGGTAATCCAGAAATGAATGGTAATACCACAGTAGTGCGCAAAAACGTTTTCTCAGGTAAAGCTACTGCTGATTATGTAATACATACTGATAACAAAATAATTAGTTTATTGCCAAATACATTCCCGGTTATTTTAGGCGATGGCAATGCTGACGTGGTTGATTTTAGTGTTGATTTAAGTGCTGTAACACCGCGAGTTACCGTTAAGGAAGTTAAAAAATCGGAAGGAGAATTATTGTTACCAGATGCTGAACTTGTTGTAAGTGCAGGACGTGGTATGAAAGGTCCAGAAAATTGGGGAATTATTGAAGACTTAGCAAAAGAGTTAGGAGCAGCAACTGCTTGTTCGCGCCCAGTATCTGACATTGGTTGGAGACCACACCATGAACACGTTGGGCAAACAGGTATTGCCATTCGCCCTGACTTGTATATTGCTGTAGGTATTTCAGGTGCAATACAACACCTAGCAGGAGTAAATGGAAGTAAAACCATTGTTGTAATTAACAAAGACCCTGAAGCTCCATTCTTTAAAGCTGCCGACTATGGCATAGTTGGTGATGCTTTTGAGATTGTACCTAAAATTACTGCTGCATTAAAAGCATTTAAAGCTTCGCACTAGTATTAGTGCATAGTGTATAGCATTTACAACCGTCCTTTCCTTATTTGGGAACGACGGTTTTGTTTTTGGAATTGTGTACTGTTTAGTTGAAAATAGTTTAGTATATCATCGTTCGTATTGATTCTCAATAAACTCTTTTTTGAAAAAAACATATTGTCAAGCAGAACTATACGTATCGTTGCTTATATTACTTCAAAAACAACTATAAATTTGGTTGATATAAGGAAGATTATACCGCTTAATTCGCTAACTTAAGCGCAAAGGTATTAACGCATAGCTTATTAAAAATAGATAACAATTTTCACCAGTCAATCATAACAAGCAATAATTAAATACAAAGAAAAAATGGAAAGAATTGTTCTTTAACAACCTTTCCCTTAGAGTGGAATCCACAGACCAAAATTCGAACCAAATTAGTAAGGATATTGATGTATTAATTGCTTTAAATAACTTTATTAATTTAAATTAGAATAACAGCGTACAACTGGCACATTTGCTAAATGGCGAGGCCTCTGGGTACTTGCAAGTTCCGTTTTCATTCTTACCTTCGTAGTAACTTGAAAGTGCAGACCTTCGAATATCGCCACTTCGCAAATCTGCCGGGCGTTATGGGAAAGTTTATGAAACGACAATCGAACGGAAAACGAGAAACTTTAGAGTTACACTTTTTATATTTTGACAGTTCTTGACTGACTGTTGACGACTTTAATATAATGGGAGACAGAAACCCAATAAATAACGGGGCGTAACCGAAAAGCCAAACGAGTAGGACATTAAAAATTAAAAAAACAGTTTTATGAAATCAAAAGGAACAGCTTATTTATTGTGGCTAATCAGCATATTTGGTTGGTTGGGTTTTCACCACTTCTACTTGGGAAAAATCGGAAAAGGAATCATTTGGATAATTACAGGTGGTATTTTCGGAATTGGTTCATTAGTTGACTTATTCACTCTAGGCGGTGCAGTTGACAACTACAACACGAAAGAAGAACTAAAAACTATCAGAACCGCAACAATCGCAAATTCTACAAAAGGTTAAAACCAAATGGGTGGGCGAAGCCCACCCATTTTTTATGTCTAAAATTTACTCACTAGGAATAAACATAACGTATTTATTGCACTGATTTTCATATTAACAGCTTGCAATTTAAATAAAGACACTAATGTGTTTGACAGCGACAAACTTATTGGTAAATATAAAGTGGATTTAACCCCAAATAGTCCGCATTTGCAATGCACACAAAACAAATTCAAATAAACAATGCCCGAATCATAAAACCCCGAATCGTCCGCGTTTAGTGCAACGTAACGCGGATGCTTGAAATGTGCATTTGCAATGCACAAAACAAAATTCCTTTTAATAAAAGCCTCACCGCCGCTGCTCGGCTCTTTGTCGAGTATAACTTATTGTTGCGCATCTTGCGCTAGTGAGGAGATAACTAACGGCTCTCACTTATAAATTATCGAGCCATAAAAATTAATTCGTTAGTATCCCCCACTAGTAGGCATTTGCAATGCGGATTCTTTACATGTGCATTTAAATGTTCACTGTAATTTACGCAGAATGGCTACGCCATTCCCTTTCAAAACAAAGTACGTCAACCCCCTCCCTTTAGGGG
>JBEIDK010000047.1:0-20803 GCA_040383485.1 Flavobacteriales bacterium | reverse complement strand
GTACCAACCAAAGCCATTATACATTCCTACTAAATCAGATATATTTAAACTGTTCCAATTTAAACCTGCATCAGTTGTTTTATAAACGCCACCTAGTTCTAATGTGCTATCAACATAATTTGCGTATAATGTATTGGAGTTATTTGGGTCAATAGCTAGCCCAATTCTAGAGGCAGGGTCTAATGGTAATCCTCCGCCTAAAGCTGTCCAACTTGCGCCACCATTATTTGTTTTATATACTTTTGCGGCATTACCATATATTAAACTTTCACTATTATTCCTAATTCTATTCCAAGCAGAAGCATATAAAACTTGTGGATTTGAATTTGAAATTACCAAGTCAATTATTCCTGCATCGTTACCAACAAATAAATTTTGGGTCCATGTTACTCCTCCATTGGTTGATTTATATAGTCCTCTATTGTTATCTCTAAAATAAGGAATGCCCATTGTAGCAGCATAAATTATATTTGAATTGTTAGGTGCTACAATAATTTTTGAAATAATTCCATTTTGACTTAATCCAATATTTGTCCAAGTATTCCCACCATCAATACTTTTAAAAATCCCATCTCCAATATATGCCGCACCTGGAATATTTACATCACCAGTACCTGCATAAATAATGTTGGGATTTGAGTTATCATAAGTGATACATCCGATAGCTAAAAATGCATTGTTATCAAATACTGGTATCCAATTTGTACCACCGTCAATCGTTTTAAAAATTCCTCCGCCAGCATTTCCTGCAAGCATGATGTTTGCATTGGTTGGATGAATTGCCAAACAATTGATTCTACCTCCTATATTTTGTGGACCCTGTAAAATCCATGCTCCTGGGGTAATTACATTAGACTTTTTAGTTTCATTATTCGTAAAATTTAATACTTCTTTAAAAGCCTTTAAATCGAAAATGTTTTCAGGATATGTTCTTTGAAAAATAAAAAAATCGTTGGGTGCTAATAAATCGTCAAAAGTTTCTGTTTCTTCTATTTCTTTTAAATTTTGAACTTGTAAAAAGGAAATAAGTAAACTAGAGAAAATGGTTGAAAATATTACAACTATAAATTTTATATTTTTCATGCGATATAAAAATGAATTTATTTAGTCAATTCACAATTACTGCATCCTTTGGCTTCACTACTAAATTCTTTACGAATTTTTTTTACTATATATAAAACACTAACGATTAGTGCCAAAGAAGCAATTACAATTTGAATCATAAACAAATCTATGAATTTTTTGGACTCATTGTTATGATTGGAATAATTATTTCTTCGAGAGATACACCTCCATGTTGAAATGTATTTTTATAATAACCTACGTAGTGATTAAAATTATTAGGATAAGCGAAAAATTTATCCTCTTTGGCAAAAATAAAACTAGAGCTTACATGTTGCTTCGGTAAAAAAGCATCTTGAGGATTTCTAACTTCAAAAACATCGCGTTTAACATAATCTAGGCTTTTGCCTGTTTTGTATCTTAAGTTTGAAGTAATATTTTTATCTCCAATTACCTTTGTAGCTTCAGTTACATGAACAGTTCCATGGTCTGTTGTAATTATAACCTTAATATTTTTTTCTGATAAATATTTTATAACATCTAATAATGGAGAGTGCTCAAACCAAGACTGCGTAATACTTCTGTAAGCTGCCTCATCTTCGGCTAACTCACGGATAATTTCCATTTCTGTTCGAGCATGGCTTAGCATATCTACAAAATTATATACCACTACATTTAATTTGTTTTGTAACAAATTGGGTAGACTTTCAACTAATTTCTTACCAGCAGCTACGTTTGTAATTTTATTATATGAAAACTTATAATTTTTACCTAATCGTTTTAACTGTTCGGTTAGAAGTTCTTCTTCATGTAAATTTTTACCACCTTCCTCTTCATCATCAACCCATAATTTTGGATATCTTTTAGCTATTTCAGAA
Source organism: Flavobacteriales bacterium (assembly GCA_040383485.1). Taxonomy (GTDB): domain Bacteria; phylum Bacteroidota; class Bacteroidia; order UBA4408; family UBA4408; genus JBEIDK01. Next base: position 18,863 of record JBEIDK010000047.1, on the reverse strand, counting down.
GGCATTAAACCTGCAAATATTGCATTGCGGGCATATTGTGTAGCAGTTGGAAGAATTCCAAAAAACTGTTCATCTTCATCAACTTTATAGTATTGGGATACAATTGGTTGTATTGTTTTCCATTGGTCGTACCTTAAATTATCGATAAGTAGTATAAACGAACAATCCTCCTTCTCTATTGATGGTAATATTTTGTTCTTCATCAAAGTATGGCTCATCAAAGGAATGTCGTCAGAAGTGCCATTAACCCAACTTAAATAGTTTTTTTCTACGAACTTACAAAACTGTGCATTTGCTTCTGTTCTTTGACTCTTAAGTATTTCAATCATACTTTTATCGTCATTTTTTTCAATTTCTAATTCCCAATAAACAATTTTTCTATACACCTCTTTCCATTGCTCAACATCAAGTCTATCGTTTAAAGTCATTCCAATATTCCTGAAATCTTGTTGGTATCCAATATTTGTTTTTTCACTTATCAAACGTTTATTATCGAGGTTTTTTTTTATTGATAGTAGAATCTGTTTTGGATTTACTGGCTTTATCAAATAATCAGCAATCTTACTACCAATTGCATCTTCCATAATAGCTTCTTCTTCGCTTTTTGTAATCATTACAACCGGAGTTTCAGGCCTTAAATTTTTTACAATATTAAGCGTTTCCAAACCCGAAATTCCAGGCATATTTTCATCAAGCAATACTAAGTCAATATCATTTTTCTTTAGCAGTTCGATGGCATCATAACCATTATTAGCAGTTAATACTTTATAACCTTTTTCTTGTAAGAATAATAAGTGTGGTTTTAATAAATCCATCTCATCATCAGCCCATAATATTGTTTGTTCCATGTTATAATTTATAAGTAAACAAATAAACGCCAATTCAATAGTTTTATTGATAATTTGCTTCTATTAATGTGGTTAAGATACGTTAATTAAAATCTAATAAATATATAAAAAATTCTTAGTACAATCTTCGTAGTTAAATATTTAAAAACTACTTTTGATTCGCAAAATTGATATTATTTATGCTTAAGCAATCACTTCAACAAAAACTTTTACAAAAACTTTCTCCTCAGCAAATTCAGATGATGAAATTGTTGCAAGTGCCAACTGTAGAGCTTGAACAGCGAATTAAAGAAGAGTTAGAAATTAACCCTGCTCTTGAAGAAGGTGAGGAAAAAGAATCTATTGACGATGAAAATTTTGAAGACCTTGATTATAAAGACGGTGAGGAATTTGAAAATGCAGAAAATAGTCGCGACGATTTTAATCTTGACCAATATATTGATGATGATGAAATACCAGCATATAAGCTTGCCGTAAAAAATTCAGGCGAAGATGATGACCGCAAGGAAATACCTTTGAGTGGTAGCTATAGTTTTCAAGACCAACTTACTACACAATTAGGAATAAGAATATTAGATGACCACCATTTTGTAATTGCAGAAACAATTATTGGAAACATAGATGATGACGGCTATTTAAGACGCGAAACAACTGCAATGGTTGACGATTTGGCGTTTTCTCAAAATGTAATTGCTACCGAAGAGGAGGTAATAGAAGTTTTGGAGATGATTCAAGAATTTGACCCAGCAGGTATTGGCGCTAGAAACCTGCAAGAGTGCTTATGGCTTCAAATTATGCGCAAATTAAAGGAGGAACCAAGCCACCGTGAAATATACAAACTTGCCGAAAAAATTATTGATAAATACATGGATGAATTCAGCAAAAAACATTATGATAAAATCAAACAAAGACTTAACATATCTGATGCTGAATTAAAAAATGCTATAAGTGCAATTTTACATCTAAACCCTCGCCCTGGAAACTCTGGCTTCGAAGGAAAAAAATCAATTCAACATGTTGTGCCCGACTTTTTACTTTATAATAATGATGGTGAATTAGAACTTACATTAAATGGAAAAAATGCACCTGAGTTAAAAGTTAGCCGTACCTATAAGGATATGATAACAGAATATAGTAAAGCTAAAATTAATAGTAAAGAAAAACGCGAAGCACTAAGCTTTGTTAAGCAAAAGATTGATGCTGCTTCTTGGTTTATAGATGCTATAAAAGAAAGGCAACATACTATGTTGGTAACCATGCATGAAATATTAATGCAACAAAGAGAATACTTTTTAACTGGAGATGAAACAAAACTAAGGCCAATGATATTGAAAGATATTGCTGAAAAAGTAAATCTTGATATATCAACTATTTCGCGTGTAGCAAATAGTAAATACATTCAAACAAATTTTGGAACCATTCTTCTTAAATCTCTTTTTAGCGAAAGCCTCAGTACTGATAGCGGAGAAGAAGTTTCATCAAAAGAAGTAAAACGAATTTTGCAAGATGCAATACAAGCAGAAGAAAAAAAACATCCTTTAGCTGATGAAAAATTATGTGAAATACTAAATGAAAAAGGTTACAACATTGCGCGTAGAACTGTTGCCAAATATCGCGAACAACTCAACATACCAGTAGCTAGATTAAGAAAAGAGTTATAGTTCAAAAAATAGTCTTTTCATAAGACCCACTAACAAAAAAAATTACACCACTAGAATAATGAATTTACTCAAAAAAATACTGCCCTCTCCTATTGCAATTAGTGGGCATTTGTTAGGCATGATATTCTTTTTTTTATCGGCACTTTCATTTGCCCAAGATTTTCCTGAGCAGCCAAATCCCCCTAGAATTGTAAATGACTTTGCAGGCCTTTTAAGTAGCGAAGAAAAAGCGCAATTAGAGAATAAGCTAGTTATTTATAATGATTCAACATCAACACAAATTGCTATAGTTACTATAACATCTTTAGGAGTTTATGATGCTTCCGATTACGCTTTTCAATTAGGACAAAAATGGGGAGTTGGACAAAAAGGAAAGGACAATGGTATTCTTATTTTGGTTGCTAAGGACGAGCATAAAACTTTTATAGCAACAGGCTATGGCGTTGAAGCAAGATTGCCAGATGCTATTTGTAAACGAATTATTTCTCAAACAATAAATCCAAATTTTAAACAAGGTAACTTTTACTTAGGCTTAGATGAAGGAACAAACCAAATATTCGGTTACTTAACTGGTGAGTTTAAAGCCGAGCCAAAGGCTAAAACCAAGAGTAATGGTTGGATTATAATTGTTGTTTTTCTAATAATATTCTTACTAATATATTTATCAAACAAAAATAAAGGAGGCCCCAATAGTGGTTATGGTCGCACTTTTGGTGGCGGCGGTTTTATACCTTTCCCTATGGGAGGCTTTGGCGGCGGCGGTTTTGGTGGTAGTGGCTCTAGTGGAGGGTTTGGAGGATTTGGTGGCGGTAGCTTTGGCGGTGGCGGAGCAGGGGGTGATTGGTAAAATTATTTACTATTAATTAAAATCTAATACCAATAACCATTACATCATCTATTTGTTCTTGTTCACCACACCATTTATTAAAAAAGTCATTCAAGTAATCTCTTTGTTCATCTAAAGGTTTTGGTTGTATAGAGTGTAATATTTCTTTGAACTTCTTAGTCATTAATTTTTTTCCCTCATTTCCACCAAATTGGTCAGCAAAACCGTCACTAAACATGTAAATAGTATCGCCTGTATTTAGTTGCATTTTTTTATTATCGAAAATCCTAATAGTTTCAAATTGTAATCCTCCAATTGGATATTTATTTGGTTTTATTTCTTCAAAATAGTAATCGGTAATTTTATTTTCTTCATTTCTTAAATCACGGAATAGATATAAAGGCCTTAGTGCTCCTGCAAATTCTATTACTTTTGAATCAATATTTATTCTGCACAATGCAATGTCCATACCATCGCGTGTTTCGGTTTCTTGTTGTTTTAGAACAGAACGTACTCCAGTATTTAAATTCTTAAGCACTTCTGATGGTTCATATATTTTATTGTCGACAACTATTTGATTTAACAATGAAGTTGCAACCATACACATAAATGCCCCAGGTACGCCATGACCTGTGCAATCGGCTGCTGCAATTAAAAATTCGTTTTCTTGATTTTGGTTTTGAGTTTGGGTATACCAATAAAAATCGCCACTTACTATTGACTTCGGCTTGTATAAAACAAAAATATTCTTAAAACTTTTTTCTAAATCTTCAGTTCTCGGCAATATAGAATCTTGAAGTCTTTTAGCATAATTTATACTATCAGTAATTTCCTTATTCTTTAATGAAATATCAACATTCATTATCACCAATTCTCCATTTTTTTCTTGAATTTCTTTGGTGCGTTCTTTTACCTGATGCTCAAGATGAACTTTATCGGCAATTAATTTTTTACGACGCATTCTTCCGTAAGAAACTACAAGTGCAATTACGATGATTACTGCAAGTATCCAAAACCATTTCTTCATCCAAAAAGGTGCATTTATTTCAAATGAATATTCTGTAGGAGTGCCCCAAACTCCATCACCATTCATTGCTTTAATTTGTAAGGTGTAGTTACCATAAACTAAATTTGTGTACGTAGCCATGTTAGTATTTGCTGCGGTATGCCAATTATCATCTAGCCCAACAAGTTTATATTGATATACAACCTTTTCAGGAGCTTTATAACTAATTGCAGTGAAATGGAATGTAATGTCTTTGTCTCTGTAGTTAAGTACTAAATCTTTTGGATATAAATATTCCTTGCCAAAAACTTCGAACTTACTTAAGTTTATTTTGGGAGCAATTTTATTAGGAATTAACTCATTTATATTTAATGAAACCAAACCATTAATGGTTCCATACCATATTTTATTGCCATCAACATATGAAGCATGTGGTTTAACTTCTAGCTCATGAAATCCATCAAATTGATTATAACTGAAATAATTTTTAGTTATTAAATCGTATTTACCAATACCTTTATTAGTGCCTACCCAAATAGCATTATTCTTAAAATTAATTGTTGTTATAAAATCAGAAATAAGTCCATTTTTAACATTATAATTGGTGAACTTACCTTCTACAAAAGTATAAATTCCGCCACCTTCAGTACCAATCCAAATGACACCATTTTCATCCTCACAAATATTTGTGGGGCTTTTGTGTTTCAGTCCATCTTTTTCTGTAAAGTATGTAATTTGATTATTGGTTATTTTAATTAGTCCACTTCTTCTAGTTCCGATCCACAAATTATTTTTTGAATCTTTAAAGAATGATGTTGCTTCAATATCATCTAGTTGAGCAGCTTTTACTGGTGCCTTTAGAAGGTTGTTGTTATTCTTAAAAAATGAAATGCCCTTATTTGTTGCAACCCAAAGCACATCATTTTCATCAAAATATAAGGCATTAACAAGGTTTTCTTTCAATTGCAACGAACCTTTAGGTAATAAAGTTTTACTATTTATTACTAATATGCTTCCTTGAAAAGTACTTATATATAAGTCTTGATTATTACCTTCTACAATATCAGTTACTAAATTTGAACCAACCTGCTCTAATGTGGAAATATATTTTACACTTCCATTTTCAATAATATTCAATCCATTATTCGTTCCAACAAAGAGTTTATTTTTTAAGCGTTTGATAGTATTTATTACATTATCAGTCAGGCCATTTTTTTTATTAAAATGATTAAACTTATTTCCTTTATAAACAATGATTCCATTATCTTGAGTTCCAAACCAAATATTTCCTTCGTTATCTTGGAACATACATCTTACTTTATTTGAAGGCAATCCATTTTTATCATTAAAGTTGATTGTGCTATTGGGACTTAGTTTTGTTAATCCTAAATTCCAACTACTTACCCATAAATTAGAATCAGCGTCTTGTTTTGCAAATGGGTTTATTCCAGAAGGCAATCCGTTTGATTCATCATAAAAAAATATTTCAGCATTTTTATTATTCAATAAACAAACACCATTACCCATACTACCAAAAACCAATCTACCATCTTTGGCTTGCGAAATAGACGTGTAGTAATATTTAGGCATTGATGATGGTGCATAAATCTCAAAACTTTTAGTAAACTGATTAAACCTTCTGATGCCATTTTGAGTTGTAAACCAAATCATACCCTCAGTGTCTTCAAATACTTGATGAACATTGTCTCCCAGGGTTGGATTGTTATAGAATGAATTGTATGAAGAATTAGATTTATTATTTTTATTCACTTCAATTTTTATTGCACCTAAACCCTCAGTAGCAGCCCAAATATTATTTTTCGAATCAATAAAAAAACTAATTATTCTTTTACATAATGAGTCTTCCTTTAATTTATAAGGAGTAAATTTTTCATTCTCAAAAATATAAATCTTACCTGTAACTGTACCTAGCCATATTGCACCTTGTGCGTCAATTACAATTGTACTTATAGCAGTTTCAGATAAGCCATTTTGTGTCGAGTAACTTTTGAAATGAATACCATCAAATCTTGAAAGTCCACCATCAGTAGCTATCCATAAAAAACTATTTTTATCTTGCTTAATATCATTAACTGTAGATTGTAATAAACCATCACTAACAGAATAATTTCTGAAATCATAAATTTGAGCACAAACTGAATTACCAAAAACACGAATGAAAAACAAGCAAAAAACGAATGTTCTAATTTTTGTAGAAGAAATAAATTTGAGCATAAAAAACGCCAATATTAAATTTTATTGTGGTAAAACTAACAAATTATTTATTCGATGATTTCTTAGAATAAAACAGCATTCAGAGATATAAATTTGCTGTATAATTTGATTAATGTTTTTTTTGCATAAAAATTTAGCTAGCAATTATTTTTTAGATTACTATTGTAGTATATGATTTTACGAACTGAAAATTTAGTAAAAAAATACAAAAGCAGAACCGTGGTTGGTGGGGTTTCGGTTGAAGTAAAACAAGGTGAAATAGTTGGATTACTAGGACCAAATGGTGCAGGTAAAACAACTACTTTTTACATGACTGTAGGCTTAATAAAACCAAATTCAGGCAAAATTTATCTTGACCAAAAAGATATCACAAACCTAGCAATGTATAAGCGTGCACAGCTCGGAATAGGTTATTTAGCGCAAGAAGCATCTGTTTTTAGAAAGTTGAGTGTTGAAGATAATTTAAAAGCTGTTCTGGAAATGACTAAACTTTCAAAAAAAGAACAAGATAATAAAGTAGAGTCATTACTTGATGAATTTGGGCTACAGCACATACGTAAAAGTAGAGGTGATTTATTAAGTGGTGGCGAAAGAAGAAGGACAGAAATTGCTAGAGCATTGGCAGTAGACCCTTCGTTTATTTTGCTCGACGAACCATTCGCTGGTGTAGACCCAATTGCTGTTGAAGACATACAAGCTATTGTTGCAAAATTAAAAGCTAAGAATATTGGTATATTAATAACAGACCACAATGTGCACGAAACACTAACAATTACTGATAGAGCCTATTTACTTTTTGAAGGTAAAATACTAAAAGCTGGAACAGCGGAAGAACTTGCAAACGATGAAATGGTCAGGAAGGTTTATTTAGGACAAAACTTTGAATTGAGAAAATAACCTTCATACTAAATTAATAAGAAGGCTATTTTATTGAAAATATTTGCTAATTGTTTGATTATAAAATTTAACTAAGTTTGCACGAAATTAAAAATATGGCGCAGTTCGAATTAATAATGCCTAAAATGGGCGAAAGTGTTGCTGAAGCAACCATTATAAAATGGACAAAAAACGAAGGAGATACCATAGCTGCTGATGAAACCGTTTTAGAAATAGCTACTGACAAGGTTGATTCGGAAGTACCTGCTCCAAAAGGAGGTATACTTGTTACACAACTTTTTAAAGAAGGTGATGTTGTTCAAGTGGGTTCACCAATTGCTATTTTAAGCTCTGATGCTCTGGCTTCAGTTACTCCAGCAGTAGCAATTAGCACTCCAGCTCCAGCAGTTGCTGCAGCTCAAACTACAAACAATAGTAATTCACAATCTATTAAATCTGAAAATTCAGATAAGTTTTATAGCCCACTAGTAAAAAGTATTGCCAAACAAGAAGGAATATCATTTGCGGAACTTGATGGCATAAAAGGAACTGGAAAAGATGGTAGGGTAAATAAGGAAGATATTTTATTGTATATAGAAAACAGAGGTAAAATTGCAGTTGTAGAAGCACCTAAAATTGAGATTGCATCAACACCTGCAACTGAGGTAGCTGCACCTTCTGAACCAGCAGTAAAAGCAGTTGCAAATAAACCAGCAGTTGCAATAGGTAGTGGTGATGAAATAATTGAAATGGACCGCATGCGTAAACTCATTGCCGACCATATGGTTATGAGTAAGCATACCTCTCCGCACGTTACTTCATTTGTTGAAGCTGATGTTACCAATTTAGTGCAGTGGAGAGATAAAATTAAAAAAGATTTTGAAAAGCGTGAAAATGAGAAGTTAACCTTTACACCTTTGTTTATTGAAGCAGTGGCTAAGGCTATAAAAGATTATCCAATGATAAATGTTGCCGTTGATGGAACTAATATCATCAAAAGAAAAAACATTAATATCGGTATGGCAACAGCTTTACCAAGTGGCAATTTAATTGTTCCTGTTATTAAAAATGCCGATATGCTAAATCTAGTTGGAATAACAAAAAATGTGAATGATTTAGCCAACAGGGCAAGAAATAACAAATTAAGCCCTGACGAAATTTCAGGAGGCACCTTCACACTTACTAATGTTGGTTCATTTGGTAATGTAATGGGAACACCTATTATCAATCAGCCTCAAGTAGCTATTATGGCTGTAGGTACAATAAAGAAAAAGCCAGCGGTTTTAGAAACCCCACAAGGAGATGTTATTGCCATCAGACACATGATGTTTCTTTCCTTGAGTTATGACCACAGGGTTGTAGATGGTTCCTTAGGTGGTTCTTTTGTTAGAAGAGTAGCCGATTATCTAGAAAATTTCGATGTTAATCGAACTTTTTAGTAAATTAATTTTGCTTATTACTATTATTTAATTTTTTTTGTAAACAAATATAAATCAGTCAATAATAATTTTTTAAAGATGAAAAAAGTACATTTAGTATTTTCAGCCATAGCATTAAGTTCTGTTTTTGCCTTGGCTCAAAAACAACCAGACTTCTGTAAGAAGTTCTCGGATGCTGCATATGATATGCAATATTCAAACTATGAAAAAGCGCTAACAGCGTATCGTGAGCTAATAGTTCAAGACCCTCAAAACGCATTAATCAACTACAATTTAGGTTTCTGTATCCTAAATACAGGTTCAAGCAACAAAGCAGAGGCTGTTCAGTTTTTAGAAACAGCTGAAAAAAATTACGTGAAACCTCCTCAAGCTATTGATGAAGAAGATTGCAACGAGAAAAAGGCACCTACAACTGCACTTTATGATTTAGCTATCGCATACACTTATTCAGGACAGTTTGATAAAGCTGCAGATAAATTTACTGCATATGCTACAATAATGAAATTGAAAGGTGAAGCAAAAACTGATATTGATAGAAGGGTAAATCAATGTTCATTTGCTTCTACGCAATTAAAGAATCCTAAAAAAGCAGACTTTACAAATCTTGGTCCTGAAATTAATTCAAAATTTAATGACTATGATGCCTTTATTAATGATGACGAGGGCGTTATTTATTATAATTCTCGCCGCGAAGGTTTTGGTAATTATTCAGGATTAGATGGTAGATATTTTGAAAGTATATTTACTTCTATGAAAGAAGGTGATAAGTGGATTGCTACAGATTTATTGGGAGCTAACGTAAATGAAGAAGAGAATGATGCCATTTTAGGAATATCGGCTGATGGAACCAAAATGTTAATTTACAAAGACAAAAAAGAAAATGGAAATATTTTCTTAACTGAATACAAGCAAGATTCATGGACTTCACCAATTGAATTGGGGCCAACTATAAATACAAAATTTAAAGATAGAGGTGCCACAATTTCTCCAGATGGAAACACAATTATTTTTGCATCAGATAAAAAAGGTGGAATTGGTGGTATGGATTTGTATCGTTCTTTAAAAAACAACGGTACTTGGGGTAATGCTGAACCGCTTGGAAGCAACATAAATACTGCACTTGATGAAATGGCTCCATGCTTTAGTCGTGATGGCAAAACATTATTTTTTGCTTCAAATGGTCATGAAACAATTGGCGGACTTGACATTTTAAAATCTAGTTGGGATGGAAGTAACTGGGGTATACCAGAAAATTTAGGGGCACCTGTTAATACAATAGATGATGATTATTTTTATGTAGAGTCAATAGATGGGACTCGTGCATACGTTTCACAAAATCGTAAAGGCGGTTTAGGTGATAATGATATTTATTTAGTTTCATTTCCTGATAAAAAACCAAAAGGAATTACTGTTTATAAAGGTAATTTCAAATTAACAGAAGCAGTAAAAGAAATTTCTCCTAATAACAAAATTACTGTAGTAAATATGAGTGAGAATGCTCCTAAATCTTATAAGGTTGCAAGTAATGGTAAGTTCTCATTCTTCTTAAAACCAGGAGCAAAATATTCTATTACTGTTGAGTCAGGTGGTAAGTCAATTTACACTGACGAAGTAACTACTAAAGCAGAATACGACGAAATAAATAGAGCTGACTTACCGCTTGATCCTGAGGCTGCTAAAGCATTAGCTGCAACTGAGGCAGAGAAGAATGCGGAAAAAGCTCAAAAAGAAGCTGAACAACAATTAATTGCTGCACAAAAAGAAAACAATATTGGTTTCAAAATGAATTTCCAATATAATAAGAAAGATATTGCAGCTAGTAATGATTTTACAGACTTTACTAAGGCATTTATCAAAGCAGCAAAAATAGGTAAGGTAAATGTACATATTGAAGCTTGTGCATCTAAAGTACCAACTTCTAAATATCCAAACAATGAAGCATTATCGATGGTTCGTGCAGAAGCTGCAAAAGCTAAAATAATGGAATTAGTTACTAAGAATAAATTAAATGCAGCAAATGTTGTATTTGATAAACCAGCTGCGCTTGTTGGTGGTCCTGATTACAATAAAGATTGGAATGAGAATCGTAAGACTTACGAAAAGTCGCAATATATCGACATTACTGTTACTAAATTGAAATAATAATATTTTTAAATATACAAAAAAAGAGGTAGCAATCTATTTAGATTGCTACCTCATTTTTTATTTAAAATAACTCAAAAAATAAATGTACTTTATTCAATTATTATTGAGATTAGATAAGACAAAATAATTTTATTTTTAAATATTATTTATAAGTTTACCAATAATTAATTTTTGAATGCATGAGTAATTCTAAGTCAAAATCATCTACTAAAAATTTAACTACAGGTTATTATTTTAATTGTATTGCTAACGATTGGCAAAAGAAATTAAACTCAATTTTAATTAGCCATAATTTAGATACAGTAAAATATTCATTATTAAATGCACTAAATTTTCATACTTTTAATAATCTAAAAGCAACACAGGTATTATTAAGTAAACACGCAATGCTTGATAAAATGACTACTTCTAAAATGATGCGGTTGATGGAAGAGCAAAAATTATTAAAAAGAAAAGAAAGTAAAATAGATACTAGGGCTAAGATTGTAGAACTAACAGATAAAGGAAAAAAGCTTTATGATAAAGCTACACTCATTGTTGAAAAATTTGAAAAAGAATACTTCGATAAATTATATAAAATAGATAAAAACATTAATCACAAATTAGCCACTATTATATAGGCTTGTGAACATAAAATAAAAAAAACACATTTAAGAATGTGTTTTTTTTATTTTAAGAATATGCTTTTATAACTTAGCAAAAAATAATAAATATGAAATTTGGAGTTGTTATTTTCCCGGGGTCCAATTGCGATGATGACATGGTTTATGTGATTGAAACCATCATGAAACAAGAAGTAGTTAAATTGTGGCACAAAGATTCTTCCTTACAAGATTGTGACTTTATTATACTACCAGGAGGTTTTTCCTTCGGCGATTATTTAAGAAGCGGAGCAATTGCAAGATTTTCACCCATTATGTCGAGTGTAATTGAACATGCCAATAATGGCGGTTATGTATTTGGTGTTTGTAATGGTTTTCAAATACTATGCGAAGCTGGTTTATTGCCCGGAGCGTTATTACATAATAATACTCAAAAATTTATTTGTAAAAATTTATTTATAAAACCAGTTACTATTGATTCGATTTTAACAGCTGAATTAGATGTTACAAGCGCACTAAAAATCCCTATTGCTCATGGTGAAGGAAGGTTTTTTGCTGATACAGATACATTAGCCAAACTAAATGCAAATGGTCAAATACTTTTTAAATATTGCGACGAAAATGGAATAGTTAATGAAAATTCTAATCCTAATGGAAGTCTTGAAAACATTGCTGGAGTTTGTAATGAAAATAAAAATGTATTTGGCATGATGCCACACCCTGAGCGTGCTTCAGATATTGAATTAGGCAATACTGACGGTTATAAAATATTTAGCTCAATCATCAATAGCCTAGTTACTGCTTAATGATATAATTACCAATTGAGCATTGAAGACATTTTTTGTTATCGCAATAATTGTTTTTTAAATGCAATAATGCTTGGCTAGAATAAGAATCTTTGGCATTTATTCCAGCGTCTGTCCATGCCCTAATAATTTTATTATTTTCAGGTTTTAAATTTAACAAATACTCATTTGCTCTATTTCTATTGTCTGCATTGTTATGAGAATAAGCAGATAATGTTGGCACTATAGCGTTGATAATAATTAAATCAATTGCTGCTGATCCAAGATTTTTCGTTTTATTTTTACTTGTCTTATCAAGCGAATAGTGATTGCTCCAATATTCAGAAGTGGCAACTTCAAACATTTTTTTAATACTTTCAATATCTTTTGCTTCTAAAATTTTAGAAAAAAGATGAGATGACTTAAAAATTAACATAGCAAACTGGGCAAGTCGAATGGCAGGGAAATTTGTTGGATGCAACTTTGAAAAGTGCCATTCTTGTTTGGTTACGAATGTAGTTAACGTATATTTAGTTTTTAGGTATAAATATTCATTCTGCAATTTAATCAAATAATCATCATTTAAATAGTCATTTAATAAACCAGCAGTTCCAAACAATAGCGCCTCAATTTGAAATAAATTATTTTTATGTTTTGCAATAATATTTAATGGTAATGTTTGGGCTGTTTTGATAAAAGCATGTTTGTTTATCCCAAATCCAAATGTATATGCAAGTAGTTGATAAAATGTTTCTTCCCAGTTGTTGAATGTATTTGTAAAAATTTGATTTATAAAATGTTTCTTATCATCCATGCGCTCCGCAAGCATGCGGTCAATCCAAGAATTAAATATTATACTAGGAACCTTACTAATACTATTCTCACAAGGCACGAACGTTTTGTTTTTTAAAAGTTCAGAATACTTTAATAATAAGCTTTCACTTACGATATTCTTTAATTCCAATGTAGGAATTACAACACCATTTATAAATATGGGCTTGTCATTATTATAAACAACATGCAGAATTACATTTTCGTATGATTTGTCATTATTATGATTATGCTTAAGCCAATCACTAGAGTTGATATGAATTTCAACACTACCTGCTAATAATACATTGGCAATTTTTATTTGTGCATTTAGAAAGTCAGGACCTGAATTTAAATTCTTTTCACCTGTTTTTATAATCTGTAAGTCATCGCCACTTAAAGTTCTTAAACTTGTTGAAGAATAAAGTTTATATTTATAAATATGTTGTAAAATATCTTCTTTAAACAAAAACATGAATTAAAACTAATTAATAAATGATGGCTTTATATTACCTTCTTCATTAATGTAACGCGATGTTCCAATAATATAGTTTTCCCACCAAATTGCTAAGTTCATTAATTGCCATATTTCCAAGTAGGAATTGTTTTCGAAAATTGAATGAATATATTCTGATGTGAAAAGTTTTTCATAATCATTAAACTCATTAATTTTTTTGCTGGCAAATTTTCTGAATATATCATTATCAAAAATTTGATTCAATGGCACTGTAAATCCATCTTTTTCCCTGTAAATAATTTCAGGTTCAAGTATGCCTTCCAAAGATTTTTTTAGAATATATTTTTCTGTCTTATTCTTTATTTTTAGAGATGAGTCAATTTGCATTGCAAATTCAGCTAACCTATAATCCATGAAAGGTTCACGGGCTTCAACAGACGCTGCCATAGTCATTCTATCTAACCTAGAAAGTAATAACTCTGGTAGTCTAATATTAGTATCTAAATACGTCATCCAATCAAGAAAATCAGTATTTCCTGCATTAGTAAATTTTGATAACAATAATTCAATATTCTTGTAAACATCAAACTCTAAGGTCTTAGCTTTAAAAGATTCTGAAAATATTTTTTTCTTTTTATCTTCATCAAATAGTATAGTGCCTCCCCAAAAAGAAGTTTGATATTTAGAGATTTTATTCAACCAATCTTTATAGAATACTCGTTTATTTTTTATGTAAGGTAATTTCAAGATTCTTTTAGTAGCAGCAATTAGAAACTTGTTATTTTTTGTTCCAATTAAATTGTTAAAATCATAATTAAAACGCCATAGCTGATAGCCAATAAACAGTTCATCACTTCCTTCGCCTCCTAATAATATTTTAATATTGTGTTGTCTTGCCAACTGAGCTACATAATAAATAGGAATACAAGCCGTGTCAGCCAATGGTTCATCAATATGGATTGACATTTTTTCTAGAAAATCGTAAAAATAATTGTCGTCAAGACAAATTTGATTGTGTTTGGTATTGAATTGCTTTGCTACTTTTTCAGCATACTCAAACTCATTTTTATAAACATTCTCAACATTTTTAAACCCTACAGTAAAAGTTTCTAGCTCATTGCTGATTAGCTTTGAAAGTATTGCAACATTGGCACTTGAATCTACTCCGCCAGATAGCAATGCACCATAAGGAACATCACCTTCCCTTCTAACATTCACAGAATCAATAAGTTTTTCTAACAGGAGTTCCGAAGTTTCGTGTTCATTTAAATTTAATTTATGAGTAGCTATCTCGGCTAAATCCCAATACTGCTTTTGGGCTCTTACTTCACCATTGGTAATTAACAAATAATGTGCAGGCTTTATTTTATAAATACCTTTGTACATTGTATTAGGTGCAGCTACACTACTAAAAGTAAGGTATTCATTAAGAGCATGGTAATTAATTTTACGCTCACATTCTTTATTTTGCAGAATGCCTTTTATTTCACTACTGAAATAAAATTGGCCGTTGTTTAGTGAATAAAATAGAGGCTTTACTCCTAACCTATCTCTTACTACAAAAAATAAGTCTTTTTCAATATCCCACAAAACAAAGGCAAACATTCCTCTAAAATGTTGCAAGCAATCAACCCCCCACTCTTTATATGCATTAATTAATACTTCAGTATCCGAATGATTGGTATTAAATTTATATCCTAAGGAAACTAACTCCTTTCTAATTTCATGATGATTATATATTTCGCCATTATAAACAACCCATACTTTTTCATCGTTATCAGGCATTGGTTGAAATGCATTATCACTTAAATCTATAATACTTAGGCGCCTATGCCCTAGCATAACTCTACGTTTAGATTGAGCAATATGAATATGGGCTTTTGGTCTTCTGTTTTTTAGGTATTCAAAATTTTCGAAACTAAAATCATTTGAATATAAATATCCTTCACCGTCAGGCCCTCGATGTCTTTGCGCATCGCACATATCTATAATCTGACTATAACTGGTTTTTATGTTATGGTCTAAATTAATTATACCAGCTATTCCACACATTTTTGTTTTATTTCTTCATTTAAGTCAAACCTAATTACAATTTAGTTGAAAATTAGTTATTTAGATGAAAGTTAATGTCATAAGTTAAAAGTTTTTCAAGAAAACTATAATAAATTAGAATTCAAAAGAAATAATTTCTTTTTTCTATGAAATGAAATATTAATTTGAGTTGTATTATTTACATTTGGTAAATTAATTAAAGAAACAATTGAATAATAAAAAATGAGAAATATACTTTACATATGCATAGTTACAATCATCTTTATGTCTTGTAAGTCAAATAAAACTGCAACTAAAGAACAGAAAAATGAAAAGCAAAATTCTGAAGTGAATACTAAAGAAGCTTTAGCCACTGACAGCTATAGATTTATTGCTTCATTTATTAGCTTTGGAGGTGGGCCTGATATAAAATTAGTAAAGAAATTTACTGATTACATTTCTGATTTTAACACAAAAAAAGGTAAAACAATAGTCTTTGAAAGGTTCGCCTGGGGCCGAGAGGGTGAAAGTGACTACTGCTTTAAATTGACTGAAATTTCTACTAAGGAGCAATTAGAATTTATTGATGGAGCTAAAAATATATTAGGTTCTTCAAAATTAGTTTTCTTATCAGAAAATACGAAGTGCATTCATAAACGATAATTAAATTAATTATCTTCCTCTCTTATCATCTTAATATCGTCCATAGCACTACCAGCAATTCCCTTTACTGATCCAATAAAATGTGTTGCATTTAACAATACTTTATCAAGTTGTTTTTCGCGTTCCTTCCAGTTTTTCTCAGCTTGTACTTTCTCTTTAATAATTCCTTCTCGCATGGTTCTAAATCCATCAACAATAGCTTCCATCTGATTTCTAAATTCTGTACTAGTTAAAAAATCATACATCATCTGCATTTTCTCACCTTTATTTTCTTGAGACGCCATGGCCAATGAAACTTTAATAATGCCATCTCTAACAACGCTGGCCAAAGGTTTAACTTCATCAAAGCTGCAAATCCAGACACCATTTCTTTCGCCAAAGTGAGCCATTTCTTTAGGCATGGTTTGGGTTACTAAAATTGCAACGTCTGCCTGTGAGCTTCGTTGGTCAGCTTTAAGCTTATCAACCCATTCATTAGTAAAGTTTTTAGTGCGTTTACTTTCGTAAATAATTTTACCGCATTGTTTTCCAAAATGATTATTTACAATTTGTATTGCATCAGCACCTCTTACACCTTTACCCACCTCTTCAATTAAATCATACGGAAATGAATTTTTCAGTAATTCTTCTAAGGCAAGTTCTTGAACTTCGCCTTGCGTTTGCATGCTACCTTGCTCACTCTTACGTTTCATCTCATCTACTAATTTATGAAGGTCTTCAATCTGCTTTTCTTTCTCCTTCATCTTAAAGTCAATTTTTTCAGCTTCAGCCTTTTTTATTTTCTCTTCAAGCTCAACTTGCATCTGGTTTATTTGCCTTTGTGACTCAAGTTCAAATGCTTTTTTTTGTTCGTCAAGTTCCTGTTGTTTTTTTAAAAGTTCTAGTTCACGTTTTTGCGAATCTTGAATTACATTTCTCTTCTCATCTAATTCTTTATTCAACATTTCTATTTGAACACTCAAATCTTTTTCGGCATTTTTTTTCGCCAATTCAGTTAGCTCGATTCTTTCTTTCGCTATGGCTTCTTGTATTATTTCGAATTGCTGATTTTTAAGTTTTGCCAATTCTTCCTTTTCGGCAAGCAATTTCTTATTTACCTCGTCTTGAACTGTCGATTGTATTTGCTCTCTGTTTTGTTGTAAAATTTGTTCTTGCTTTCTAAGTTCATCCTTCTCCTTCTGCATAGCACTCTTTTCCTCTTTCCACCGGCTATTATATTTTTCCTTGAATTCTTGTTCAATTCCCAACCTTAATTGATTTTCTAACTCAAATTTATGGCCACAATTAGGGCAAGATATTTCTGATGCTTTATTCATTTTATTTGACCTTTAATACTGGTTTATTTTAATATATAAATCTTCAACTTGTTTTCTTGCCCATGGCGTTTTCCTCAAGAAAGTTAAACTTGATTTGATGCTTGGGTTAATCTTGAAGCAATTGATGTTGATATGAAAACTCAATTGTTCCCAACCATAATAATTATGCAATTCAATTAAAATCATTTCTAAAGTTTTTCCATGAAGAGGATTATTTTTCTGTTCCATAATAAAATTAAAAATGGGTTGCCATTTCACTTGCAATTTTTTGTGCTTCGGCGGCTGAAGCTTGAGCATAATGAATACTGTTATCAGCATAAATTATTCCTCTCGAAGAATTAACGAGTAAACCGCAATCATTGTTAAAGCCATACTTAACAACCTCACTTAAACTACCACCTTGAGCGCCAATGCCAGGAACCAATAAAAAATGATTAGGTATTATCTTCCTAATATTCTCAAACATTTTAGCTTTGGTAGCCCCTACCACAAACATCAAATTTTCTTCGGTTCCCCATTTTATTGATTCTTTTAAAACCTCTTCAAATAAAAAACCAGCGTTTTCTATTTTTAAATTTTGAAAATTTGCTGATCCTTCATTCGAAGTTAATGCCAATAGAATGGCCCATTTATTTTTGTACTCTAAAAAAGGGGAAACACTATCAATACCCATGTATGGAGCTACTGTTATTGCATCACAATCTAAATTATTAAAAAAGGCTTTTGCGTAGGCGTGACTTGTATTTCCGATATCTCCTCTTTTAGCATCGGCAATTATAAAGTGCTTTGGATAGTTTAATTTTAAATATGCTATTGTGTCTTCAAAAGCTTGCCATCCTTTAATTCCATACTGCTCATAAAATGCAGTGTTCGGCTTATAGCTTACACAGTAAGGCGCCGTTGCATCAATAATTGCTTTATTAAATTCAAAAATAGGATTGCTAGTTTCTAATAAATGTTTTGGAAATTTATCTAAATCAGGATCTAATCCAATGCACAAAAAAGTTTTTTTGGTGAATATTTCATTTATTAATTCGATTCTAGTCATTTGCAAATTATTTAAAGAAAAAGCAACATCTTAAGATGTTGCTTTTAAATTTTCAGTTAACTTATTAAGGCATTATACCAAACTTCCTTCTTTTAATTTTTCAGTATTTTCAGCT
>JBEIDK010000046.1:0-20842 GCA_040383485.1 Flavobacteriales bacterium | reverse complement strand
ATCAGCTCTGATTATGCAACTGCAGTTAATAAAAACCAAGTTGGTACATATACTGTAAAGTATACTGCTTCTGACGAAGCTACTAATGAGGCTACAAAAAATCGTACTGTTAAAGTTAAAGGTGATTTCTTAGCTGGTGCTTATGGAGCAACTGACGTTGTTACTGGTTCCACTACTGGTAATGGTACTTATGAATATAATATTACTGCAACTGCTTCAAATGATATTTATAACAAATTAACTCTTCAAGATTTTGGTGGTTTCGCAGGTGCTACTGTTTATTGCACAGTATTAGGAACTGTAGTTACAATACCTTCTCAAAACTTTACTGGAGGCGGAATTCCTTCAGGTTCTACAATTTCTGGTACAGGTACTTATGATGGTGCTGCTAAGAAATTTTTAACTATGAATTATACAGCAAATAATGATATTGGTAATGGTACCATTACATTGATTAAGCAATAATTAATAAGTTTATAAAAAAGCCTCCGAAGTTCGGGGGCTTTTTTTTTGCCTAACAATTTTCATTTATTTTCTAGAAAGAATAATTCACTTAAGTTTGAAAAAATAATATTAAACATGAATAAAATAATTGTTTCACTTTTTGGTGTTTGTATTTTAATAAGCACTACCTTAAATGCACAAAACACAATCAGGCCAATACCACCGCTGCCGCCCACTCCACCGCCCCCTCCTTCTAAAATAGCTAGTGCAAAACCTACCCTTGAATTAAATTATCAAAGTTTTAAAGACGACCCATTAAATACAAGAATTTATACTTTAGCAAATGGCTTTAAAGTATACTTGTCGGTAAATAAGGCTGAACCGCGCATTCAAACCTATATTGCCGTGCGTGCTGGAAGCAAGAATGACCCTGCAGATGCAACAGGTTTAGCTCACTATTTGGAGCACATGCTATTTAAAGGTACTGACAAGTTTGGAACAACCAACTATGATATTGAAAAGCCTCTGCTTGATAAAATTTATATATTATATGAAGATTATAGAGCTACTACAGACACCGTAAAACGTCAGAAAATATACAGACTGATAGACTCCATCTCAGGCGAAGCAGCTAAAATTGCAATTGCCAACGAGTATGATAAAATGCTAGCAGCCATAGGAGCAAAAGGAACAAACGCTCATACATCATTTGAAGAAACTGTGTACCAAAATGACATCCCTTCAAATCAGTTAGAAAATTTTTTAAAGATTGAAGGAGAAAGGTTCAGGAATCCAGTCATGAGAATTTTTCATACTGAATTAGAAGCTGTTTATGAAGAGAAAAATAGAAGCTTAGATAATGACAATTCAAAAATTTGGGAAACAATACTTAGTGGCTTATTTAAAAAACATACTTATGGCACACAAACAACAATAGGTACTGTAGAACATCTGAAAAATCCTTCATTAAAAAGAATTAATGAATTTTTGGTGCGCTATTATACTGCTGGAAATATGGCACTGTGCATGAGTGGTGACTTTGACCCTGAAGTAGCATTTAAAATGATTGAAGAATCTTTTGGGAAATTACCTAAAAATAACATTGCAGAAAAAATACCAATGGTTATTGAAGAACCAATTACAACTCCGGTAATCAAAGATGTATATGGCCCGAATGCTGAAAGTGTAAATATTGGTTATCGTTTTGCAGGTAATGGAACTTTAGATGCTGATATGATAGCTCTTGTAAGTAAATTACTTTATAATGAAACTGCAGGATTATTAGATTTAGATTTGAATCAAGCACAAAAGGTTCTTGGGGCAAGTGCCGAAGCCTATTCTTTGAATGATTATTCTATGTTTTTTTTAAGTGCCGAAGCAAAAGAAGGACAAAAACTAGAAGAAGCTAAAGACTTATTGTTGACAGAAATTGAAAAATTGAAAAAAGGTGAATTCCCTGAATGGCTTATAAAAGCAGCAATTAACGACATGAAATTAAAGCAGACAAAGGACTTTGAAAACAATGCTAGTAGGGCAACTTTTTTATACAACTCCTTTATTAGTAATGTTTCATACCCTTATGAATTAGCTAAATTTCAGCGATTGGCGAATTTTTCAAAGCAACAAATAATTGACTTTGTAATTAAAAACTTTAAAAATAATTATGTTGTTGTATATAAAAGAATTGGTCAAGATAAAAATGTAACTAAAATTACTAAACCTAAAATTACTCCCGTTGAAACAAACGCAAATTTGCAATCACCATTTTTAAAAGAAGTACTTAATTTTCCTCTACAAGAAACTTTACCAGTTTTTATTGATTATAAAAGTGCAATAAGAAACTTTACAATAAACAGTAATATTCCTCTTTGGTATGTGAAAAACAACATCAATAACTTGTTTTCATTAACCTATGTTTTTGATTTTGGAACTGGGAGCAATAAAAAAATAGGACTTGCCTTAGATTATTTTACAATGCTAGGCACCAGTAAAATGACTGCAGCAGAGGTTAGTCAAGCATTTTACAAGTTAGGCTGTAGTTATGAAACTAAGGTTGAAGAAGATGTTACTAAAATAACCTTAAGTGGTTTATCCGAAAATTTTGATGAAGCAGTAAAGTTATTAGAGTTATTTTTAACTGATTGTCAATCCTCAACTGAAGCATTTAAAAACGTATTGGGAGCTTTATCAAAATCAAGAACGGATGCAAAGCTTAGTAAAAATATCATTCTACAACAAGCATTACTTAATTATGGTTATTTCGGTAAAAAATCTCCTTTTACAAATGTGCTAAATACTGATGAAATTGAAGATTTGAAGGAGAATGAACTAACTGATATTATAAGAACCCTCTGTTCATACAAGCATAGTTTGTGGTATTATGGAACTATAGAAAGTGATATGATTGAGGCAAAAATGAATGGCTTGCATCAAACACAAAAAACCTTGAGAGAGTTACCTACGGCTGCTAGGTTAGAGCAATTACCAACTACCGAAAATAAAGTTTTTGCATGTGACTATAATATGAAACAAGCAGAAATAATTATGTTATCGAAACAAAGTATTTTTGATAAGGCTGAACTACCACAAATAAAATTGTTTCAAGAATATTTTGGAGGTGGTATGCAAAGTATTGTTTTTCAAACAATGCGCGAAAGTAAAGCACTTGCATATTCTGTATATTCAAGATATGTTGTTCCAACAATTAAAGAACGTTCATATTACACACTTTCATACATTGGTACACAAGCAGACAAATTACCCGAAGCTATGGTTGGAATGCACCAATTATTTGATAGCTTACCTCAAATTCCTTCTAACTTTGATGGTGCGAAAAAGTCACTTCTTCAAAAAATAAGAAGCGAGAGAATACAACCTTCAGAATATTTTATTACCTATTACAATGCACTTAAACTTGGAATTGATTATGATATTAGAAAAGATGTGTTTGAACAATTACCTAAATTAACCCTCGCCGATATAACCCAATTTCATAAAATTCATTTCAAGAATAAAACTTATACAACCTTACTTATAGGTAAAAAAGAAAGTATTAAAGCAGAAGCATTAGTTAACTATGGGAAGCTAGAATGGTTAAATTTAAATGAGGTATTTGGATATTAATAATTCAAAAATATGTTCTAAAAATAAATAATTACATTCGCATTTTGCTATTTAATCATGAAGATTGCAATTGATATTTCTGGAGGAGATTTTGCTCCTGATGCCGCAATTAAAGGCGCTATTATGGCGGCTGCAGAATTGGGCGTTGCGCATACAGTTGTTTTAATTGGTAACGAGTCAGAAATAAAGAATAAATTACAAGAGCATAATGCAAGCCCAAGCAATTTCTTAATTGTTGACGCGCCAGATGTAATTGAAATGGGAGAACATCCTGTTAAAGCCTTTGTTTCAAAAACTAATTCGAGCATTGCAAAAGGATTTGCATTGCATAAGTCTGGAGAAATAGATGCTTTTAGTAGTTGTGGTAATACAGGAGCAATGTTGGTTGGTGCAGTACAAGTTTTAAAAGCAATTTCGGGAGTTATTCGTCCATGTATTACAACCGTAATGCCTAAGATGAAAGGTGGATTTGGGCTTATTTTAGATGTAGGAACAAATGCAGATTGCAAGCCAGATGTTTTATACCAATTCGGAATTTTAGGCTCTTTGTATGCCCAAGAAGTTTATAAAATTTCTAATCCAAAAGTAGGATTGATGAATATTGGTGAAGAACCTGAGAAAGGTAATTTGGTGGCACAAGCAGCACACCAACTAATGAAAGATTCAAAGGATTTTAATTTTATTGGTAACGTTGAAGGGCGTGATATATTGAATGAAAATGCGGACGTTTATATTTGCGATGGCTTTACAGGTAACGTTATATTAAAGGAAGCAGAAGCATTTTATACTGCCATAAAAAAGAGAGGTATTAAAGATGAGTTTTTTGATAGATTTAACTATGAGATTTATGGAGGAACTCCAATATTAGGAACCAACGGAACAATTATGATAGGACATGGCATGAGTAGTCCGTTAGCTGTAAAAAATATGTTATTGCTAAGTAAGAACGTAGCAGAAAGTGGATTAAATGAAAAGATAAAGAATGCATTTAATTCTTAGGAAATTATAAATTATAAATAGATTTAATTGAATTATTAATTAATAAAGTGCTTTGTTTTGGTTCACTCCTTTTTGGGGAGGGCTAGGGTAGGGCTTATTTGAGGTATGATAAGAGCAGCAATTACAGCAGTAAATGGTTACGTGCCAGAGTACATTTTAACCAACGATGAGTTAGCCACAATGGTTGATACCAATGACGAGTGGATTACTAGTCGCACAGGCATTAAGGAACGTCATATTTTAAAAGGTGAAGGAAATGGTGTAAGTGTAATGTGTGTTGAAGCAGCAAATGGATTATTAAAAAAACGCGGAATAAGTGCACTAGATATTGATATGTTAATTGTTGCAACCGTAACACCTGATATGGTTTTTCCGGCAACTGCAAATGTGGTTTGCGATAAAATTGGTGCAACAAATGCTTGGGGCTTTGATTTGGGAGCTGCCTGCAGTGGGTTCTTGTTCGCATTGGCAACTGCAAGTAAATTTATTGAAACAGGAACGCATAAAAAGGTAATGGTTATTGGTGCCGATAAAATGTCGTCGATTATTAATTACGAAGACCGTGCAACATGTATTATTTTTGGCGACGGTGCCGGCGCTGTTCTGTTAGAGCCTACTACCGAAGACTTAGGAATTGTAGATAGTATTCTTAAAACAGATGGTTCGGGTAGACAATTTTTATACCAAAAAGCTGGAGGTTCTGCGTATCCTCCAACCGAGAAAACAATAGCTGCTAAAGAACATTTTGTGCACCAAGAAGGACAAACTGTATTTAAATTTGCCGTTACTAATATGGCTCAAGTAAGTGCTGATATTATGGAGCGAAATAATTTAAAAGCAGACGATGTGAGTTATTTATTAGCGCACCAAGCAAATAAAAGAATAATTGATGCTACTGCTAATAGAATGGGAGTGGGTTCAGACAAAGTGCTTATGAACATTGAGCGATACGGTAATACAACATCAGGCACCATTCCTTTATTGATGCATGATTATGAAAAACTATTCAAAAAAGGAGACAATATAATTATTTCAACTTTTGGAGGAGGCTTTACTTGGGGTAGCATTTATTTAAAATGGGCGTATTAAAAATTAAAGTTGTTCTTAGGTTAGATTGTAATAAATATTTCCTCTGTTAAACATTATTAACCAATAAGAGCTACCATTTATTAATTTAACTTCCAACTTTGGAAACTAAATTTTGTACAAAACAATTATGTATTCAAACGATGTTGAAGCTGTTGAGGCTTTTGGTAAAAAATATAAGCAGCTTAATGCTGAGATTGGCAAAGTAATTATAGGGCAAGAGCATATTGTCCGTGATGTTGTAACCGGTATTTTTAGTAGAGGACATTGCTTATTGGTTGGTGTACCCGGCTTGGCAAAAACATTACTTGTAAATACTATTTCTCAAGCACTTGGCTTAAACTTTAGCCGCATACAGTTTACACCCGATTTAATGCCAAGTGATATTACTGGTTCTGAAATATTGGACGAAGCAAAAAACTTTAAATTCATTAAAGGCCCTTTGTTTGCAAATATTGTATTGGCTGATGAAATAAATAGAACACCACCAAAAACTCAGGCTGCTTTGCTTGAGGCCATGCAAGAAAAACGCATTACAGTTGCAGGAAAAAGCTATGAATTAGGAAATCCATTTTTTGTATTAGCAACACAAAATCCAATTGAACAAGAGGGAACCTATCCATTACCAGAAGCACAATTAGACCGCTTTATGTTTAACATCTGGTTAGATTACCCAACATACGAACAAGAACTAGCAATTGTAAAAGCAACAACAAGCGATACCAAAGTAAGTCTGCAAAATGTATTAAGCGCCGAAGAAATTTTATTTTTTCAAAACTTAGTTCGCCGCATACCGGTGCCCGATAATGTGATGGAATACGCGGTAAAGCTAAGCATTAAAACTAGGCCAACATCTGACCTTGCACCAGCAGTAGTAAAAAATTATTTAAGCTGGGGAGCCGGTCCGCGAGCATCGCAATATTTAGTAATTGGTGCAAAATGTAACGCACTTATCAATGGTAAATTTTCACCAGATATTGAAGATGTAAGAGCTGTAGCTAAAGCAGTACTTCGTCATAGAATAGTTCGTAATTACAAAGCAGAAGCAGAAGGATATTCAGTAGAAAAAATTATTGAAGAACTAATGTAAAGTCAATTAGTATTGTTGGAACAATTTTTGAATCTTTAAACACGTAAGAAATAATATAATGTTCCATAACAAGATTTACTTATTTCTATTTCTACTCTTATCAAAAGATATATTTTCTACAACCATATCTGGTACCTATAAGCCACTTGCCAATACACATGTTTATATAAGTGTCTGTGATGATTATTTTACTGAGACTCCAACTTATATTGGAGAAACAATTGCTGATAATTACGGAACATTTCATCTAAACTTAAAACCTTTAAATGGAATAAATAAGGTTTGGATAAAAACATCACAGTACATCACATACTTATATATTGCTAACCAAGGCAACTATACTATTGAGTTAAGTTTGCCAAACTCTTCAAATACAGTTGAGAATAAGCAGTTTTTATATTGCAAGGTTTTGCAAGGCAACGATTCAATTAATAAAGAAATAAAACAAATAGATTCAATTTTTGACAATTTTTATTCCTTAAATTATTTAAAGTTTATTCATCCACGTACCATAAAATTGGCTGCCGACACCTTTAAAAAAAAGTTGGTGACAATAATTAGTAGCAGCCCAGAATTTATTAAAGCTTACACTCACTTTGCACTTTCAACTATTGATGACGCTTCTGGTATGAGAGAAAGTTACTTTTATAACCAATATACAAATAGCAGCTTATCGTCTGGAAATTTAGAGGCCTATTATAAGTATTTGAAGGAGCATTATAAAAGCTATTTCGAAAAAATAATTGCTAAACCGTGTTTTGGTGATGCGCAACAAATAATAAATGAGCAACATAATTGTGCTTCAATAATAGATAAAATCACTAGTTGCGATACCATAATAAAAACTGATAGTTTAAGGGAATTATTATTCTGTAATGGTTTGCTTAACCTATATTACAAAAGGGAATACAAGAAGCCGAGTATTGAAATGATGTTGAGGTATATGGCTTTCAATTCCAAATTTATAACCGTAAAAAAAGTTTGTAAAAACATTTTAGCAAAGGTTACTGCATTAAGTGTAGGCACTCCTGCACCTAATTTAAAACTACCATCAAGCAACGCTGACAGCATCAGTTTATCATCACAAAAAGGAAAGCTAGTTTATTTATGTTTTACCAATTATAGTAACCTGGAGTGGCAAACTCATTTACCTATTATTGAACGTTTACAATTATTATACGATAAGAGATTACAAATTATTACCGTAACCTTATTAAATGATTTTTCGCAAATGAAGGCAATGCAAAATCAAAAATTGCTGAGTGGGATTGTATTAAATGGCTATGATAGCTTTTTCTTGAAAAATGATTTTTTAATTGATTCGCTACCTAAATATATTTTAATTGACGAAGAAGGCGATGTTTTAAAAACCACAAATTGCGGTCCGGTTGATGGTATTGAAGAAGTAATAAAGGCTGCTTTGAAAAAGAAATAAAAAAGACAGGCAATATCTCTACTACCTGTCTTTAACTAATCAATTAATGGACAAAAACTTAAATCCATTAATTAATTATTAAACTAATTGAGCATCAAGCTTACCAGCTAACACTGATTTTTGAGTGGCACCTACTTGCTTGTCAACAATTTCGCCATTTTTAAATACTAATAAAGTAGGTATGTTGCGTATTCCAAATCTTGATGATATTGCTGAGTTGCTATCAACATCTACTTTGCCTACAACAGCACGACCATCATAATCTTTTGCTAATTCTTCTACTATTGGGCCTACCATTCTACAAGGACCACACCATTCTGCCCAAAAGTCAACCAAAACTGGTTTGTCTGATTTCATTACTAACTCATCAAAGTTAGCGTCTGTAATTTCTAATGCCATTTCTTTTATTTTATTAGGTTAATATTTATTGAAAACGTTTCTCAAGATTGGATGGGCAAAATTAATCAATCATTCATTTTGCCGAAATGTTTTTTTCAATGTTTATACCATTTAACATATTATTGACAAAGTGTCATATTTTAAATTTGTTAAGGTATTGATTATTAATATTTTAGATATTAATGATTCATTACCTCTGTTTGTACTTTTATACTTTCATCATGAATTAAATTAAATAGTTGTTTAATAAACTCAGGGTCAAAGCCAACCATTTTACCATGTTTGGTTTGTGTTTGCAATATTTTTTTCCACCTTCTAATTTGTAAAATGGTTACATGATTGTCTTTTTTATACTTTCCAATTTTTTTGGCTATAACCATTCTCCTGGCCAATAAATCTACTAGCTCATCATCTAAGCCATCAATTTCTTCGCGCAAATGCTCAAGTTTGTTTTTGAATTTAACGTTGCTACTAAACTGATTTCTAACTACCAAAGCATCAATAATTTTTTTGAGATGAGCAGGGGTTATTTGTTGCGCCGCATCGCTTAAAGCTATTTTTGGGTTTATATGGGTTTCAATCATCAGCCCATCCATATCCAAATCTAAGGCTTTCTGAGCTATTTGTGGCAATAGTTTTGGATTGCCAGTTATATGACTAGGGTCGCAAATAATAGTTAAATCAGGTAAGGTTGCCTTCAGTCTTATGGGCATCTCCCATAAAGGCTGGTTTCTAAACTCATTTTCTTTTGGTGAGTAGAATCCACGGTGTATGGCAATAATCTTATTAATACCTACTAAATTGAGCCGCTCTAATGCACCAATCCACAAATCTAAGTCATCACTTATGGGGTTTTTTACCATTACAGGTATGTCAACACCTTTGAGTGCATTTGCGATTTCTTGCACGCTAAAAGGGTTAGCAGTAGTTCTTGCACCTATCCATAATATATCAATACCATGTTTTAAGCAAGCTTCAACGTGTTTAACATTAGCAACTTCAGTACATACTTTTATTTGGTGTTGCTTTTGAACTTCTTGTAACCATTTTAAACCCTTTACACCAACACCTTCAAAATTTCCTGCTCGGCTGCGTGGTTTCCATAAACCTGCACGATAAATAAAACTTGGGAATGTTTTCTTTATTAACCTTGCTGTCTCTAATACTTGTTCTTCTGTTTCGGCGCTGCATGGACCGGCAACTACAATTGGTTTTGTATGTGGCAGCCAGCTTTGAATAGGTGCTAGGTTTAGTTTAATTTCCATGTTTGTTTAACAATAGTGTGCGAAATTAGTTTATTGTGTCAGAATAGAATTAATATTCTTTATATTTTCTTTTACTGAAATAATTAGTCCACGACTCTCTCAATATTCACACTCGGGGCTGCCGTTAATTTATCAACTTAAGATAAAGTATAAACAAAAATTGCAATCGCATTTTTTTACGCTACATTAAATGCATTGCTTAGCGTTATACCCCCTCAATATTTTATGGGCAAAAAACTAAATTTAATTAGATTCATTACTTTTTAATTTCTTTGTAAAAAGTAGAATCATGAAAGTAGAAGGTAATATAATTGATATTGAAAATAGAAAAATATTTGCAGGTGAGGTTGAGTACGAAAATGGAATTATTCAATTAATAACAGAAAATAATAATACCTATAGCAATTATATTTTACCTGGTTTTATTGATGCACATGTGCACATTGAGAGTAGTATGCTAATGCCTACCGCATTTGCACAAGAAGCAGTAAAACATGGTACCATAGCAACCATTAGCGACCCGCATGAAATAGCAAATGTACTAGGAATAAAAGGGGTTGAGTTTTATATTGAGAACTCAAAAAAGACTGCATTCAAAATGTTTTTTGGTGCGCCCAGTTGCGTGCCTGCAACTAGTTTTGAAACTGCAGGTGCCATTATTAATGCGGATGATACTAAAACTTTACTTGAAAATAATGATATATGGTACCTAGCCGAAATGATGAACTTTCCGGGTGTGATATATGATGATGAAGAAGTACATAAAAAGATAAAACATTCATTAAATTTTAATAAGCCAGTTGATGGTCATGCTCCAGGATTGAGAGGTGACGATATGAAAAAATATTTCAGTGCAGGTATAACCACGGACCACGAATGTTTTACCTTTGAGGAAGGAAAAGAGAAAGCTGAAATCGGAATTAAAATTTTAATTAGAGAAGGAAGTGCTGCAAAAAATTATGAAGCACTAATTCCATTAATAAAGGAATTTCCAAAACAGATAATGTTTTGCAGTGATGATAAACACCCAGATGATTTATTAATTGGGCATATTAATAAATTAGTGGCAAGAGCAATAAAAGATGGCTACGATTTGTACGATGTGCTGTATGCTGCTTGCATAGCGCCTATCAAGCATTATAAAGTTCCGGTTGGTACATTAAAAATTGGCGATAATGCTGATTTTATTATCGTAAATAATATTACTGATTTTGAGGTATTTCAGAACTATATCAATGGTCAATTGGTTGCTGAAAACGGAATGTCAAAATTGGAAATTGCTCAAACTGAATTGCCAAATAATTTTAATTGCTCTGCAAAAAATGTAAGTGAATTTGAGTTGAAGTTAAATTCAAGTAATATCAAGGTTATTGAAGCACATGATGGTCAACTTATAACAACTACATTGAATACATATTCCAAAAGTTCAGAGATGTTCGAATGCGATTTTGAGAATGATTACTTACAAATTTCAGTAATCAACAGGTATACAAATGCGCCAGTAGCTAATGCCATAATCAAAGGATTTGGCTTAAAAAGGGGAGCAATAGCATCAACAGTTGCTCATGATAGTCATAACATCATTTGTGTTGGTACCAACAAAGAATCAATGTGTAAGGCAGTAAATGCTTTAATAGAAAACAAAGGTGGAATTTCAGTATATGACGAGAATAAAATTGAAGTGTTAGCATTACCCATTGCTGGGTTAATTAGCGAACATAGTGCTGCATATGTTGCAGAAAAATATAGCTCTCTATCATCAAAGGCAAAAGAATTAGGCTCACAATTATATTCTCCATTTATGACTTTATCATTTATGGCTTTGCTTGTAATTCCGGAACTTAAATTAAGCGATAAAGGTTTGTTTGATGGTAAAAAATTTGAGTTTACTAGTTTGAGTTAGAATAAGAAAAGGCAGGGCAAATGCCCTGCCTCTTTTATTATTTAATTACTAATTGCTCCACTCTGTTTTGCAAAACAAACATTTGAATTTGATTCAACTCATTTAAGGTATTATACAACTTTTCATTTCTAATAAAATCCAACTTATCCAGTATTGTAAACTTTATTTGAATAGGTAATAAAGCATTTGAAGGTTGCTTATTAAAATCATTTATGAGTTTACTCAATTCATTTAATTTACTCATCGACTCATCATCAGCCAAATACTTTTCTACAAATACATCTTCCATTAGAATATTCTTCGATTCAAAATCAGTTGGAATGATACTTTGTCCTATTTCACCAGTAATCATTTCTGTTTTTAATTCCTCACATAAATTAAAAATTCTAGTTTCAGATGCTAAGTTTATGCTTTTAGAACTATCGTGCATACTATTTAAAATTGCCATTTCATTTTTCAATAGTTGTTCATTGCGCAAATAACTGCTAGTATTTCTTATTAACATCATCTTACTAGCCATTGGCGAAATTACAAGCGTAAACCATAATCCACATCCCATAATGATGATGATAGAAGTGACAATTGTATTCACCTTGGTCTCTTCATTTTTAATCCCTAAAATGATGAAAATGGGAAGGAAAATTAGTACTAAAATTGCATTCGCAGAATATCCTAAAATCATTGACCCTGGCCAATGAAACACTTTAAAAAGAATATGAAAGACGCCTAAAATACCTGCAATAGAACCAATCGCTAATAGAACTTTTTCACTAGTTTTCTTCTTATCTTTTACTCTTATTGTAAAATATAACGGAATAAAAACTAAACTGGCTGAGACTAATCCAAGCAAGATAAAAACGCTTGCTCCTGGCCAATGCATGAACTTAAATATAATACCAAAGGTTAAAATTGCTGCAGCGAATACGCCGCTGTTTAACATTACTTTTCGCATGGTGTAATAATTTTTAAATGTTAATAGGAGTTGTGTTTCCTCTTCAATTTCACGTAACTCATGTTTATAAAAGGTAGTTATAGTGTTATGATAGAAGTTCTCAAAGTCTCCATCTTCTTTGAGGTTTTGTTCAATGATGCAACAAATATGATCCAAGAGGTTATACTGCAGATCCTCTGTCTCAACGCCACGTGCACTTATGTCGTTAAGAATAAAATCTATTTGTTGTTCACTAATTTTATACATATTACGCTATTGCAACTTGCGGTTTTATGTCTAATAAAAATTTCATGGTGTTTAAAAAATCTGCAAATTCATTTATTTTTTCTTTTGCTGATTTTTTACCCGATGTACTTATTGAGTAGTACTTACGTACCCTTTTTCCAATATATTCTGTTTCTGTCGTTACCAAACCATCAGCTTCTAAAGCATGAAGGGTTGGATACAAGGCGCCTTCAGTAAGCATAATTTTACTGCTCGTTAACTCCTTTACTTTTGCACTTATTTCATATCCATACATCCGCTTATTATCCGCAAGAAGCTTCAATACAATTGTTTTTAATGTCCCTTTGATTAATTCTGATGAATACATTTTTATTGCTTTATAAATTTACCGAGGACAATGATACATAAAAGAATGATACATTGGTTTCTTATGTATTAAAATAATTATAATCTATTCATTTTCAAATTATTAAATTTCTTTATTCTTAACTGAAATTTAATTTTCGTGAATATTTTCAGTTAAAATAAATAAGAAAAGCAAATAAATTTCTCCATAAATAGTTAAGATTTATTGAAATTTACTTGATGTAAATAAATCCAGCTCCATGAGTCAGATTTTGATTACAACAAAAAAAAATTTACTTTATACAAAAGATAAAATATGGCTGACTTATCAATCAATTTCGCAGGAATTAAATCACCTAATCCATTTTGGTTAGCTTCTGCTCCACCAACAAATTCGGGTTATCAAATAATGAAAGCTTTTGACGCAGGTTGGGGAGGTGCTGTTTGGAAAACACTAGGAGTACCAGTTGTAAATGTTAGCAGTAGGTATGGCTCAATTGATTATAGGGGCACACGAATGGCTGGTTTCAATAATATTGAATTAATTACAGATAGACCATTAGCCGATAATTTACGCGAAATTGAAGAGGTAAAAAAGTATTATCCAAACCATGCTGTTATTGCTTCTTTAATGGTTGAAACAAAAGCAGAATGGCATCAAATAATTAAGGACGTTGAAAATGCTGGTGCAGATGGCATAGAATTAAACTTTGGTTGCCCACATGGAATGTGTGAACGTGGTATGGGTAGTGCAGTTGGGCAAGAGCCAGAAGTTCTAAAAAAAATTGTTAGTTGGGTTATGGAGGTTGCTAAAATTCCAGTAATAACAAAATTATCACCGAACATATCTCATATTACCGACCCCGGATTAGCTGCTGTGCAAGGGGGAACTAACGCTATTTCACTCATCAACACTATAAAAAGTATTGTAGGCATTGACTTGGATACATATGCTCCATATCCTGTAGTTGACGGTAAAGGGAGCAATGGGGGCTATTGCGGGCCAGCCGTAAAACCAATTGCAATGCAAATGTTACGTGAGTTAGCGCATGACCCAAATATTAATGTTGTACCAATAAGTGGAATTGGAGGAATAGAAACGTGGCGTGATGTGGTTGAATTTATTTTGTTGGGTGCAACTTCGGTACAAGTTTGTACCGCTGCAATGCACTATGGTTTTGGTATTGTAAGAGAAATGGAAAAAGGATTATTGCAATTTATGCATGATAAAGGTTACAAATCCATTTACGATTTTGCAGGAAAGGCATTACCGAATGTTACAGAATGGAAACACCTAAATCTAAAACACAAGGTTGTTGCAAACATTAATGTCGATAAATGTATTGGCTGTGATTTATGCTACATAGCCTGCGATGATGGTGCACATCAAGCCATTGCCTTAGATAAAAATGTGAGCAGAATACCAAGTATTATAGAAGAAAATTGCGTAGGTTGTAACCTATGTTCTCTTGTTTGCCCGGTTGAAAATTGCATCACAATGGAAAAAAGAGACGATGGAAAAGAAAACTTAACCTGGGCAGAAAGAACTGATGCAGGTGATATTCCAACAACATTTAATGATGAGTTAGCAGGAGGACGTCATCACTGGGTACCCACAACTGCTGAGGCTTGGGAGAAAAGAAAGAATAGGTAAAATCTAAATTTTAATTGATGGGGTTCTTTGTAATAATGGGCGGAGTATATTTAGCAGTACAATTACTTAATAAATCTTATACTGCCTATAAGAACACCATAAAAAGAAAGTTGAAGAACCAAGAACTAAATGTTTTTTTTGAAACAAAATTCGATTTTTATCAATTACTTTCAAAAAAAGAAAAGTCAAAGTTTATTAGAAGAGTAAACAATTTTAGAGAAGTAAAAAAAATAACAATTAGTGATGATATTTCTGATGATAAAGAGCATGTGAAATTATTCGTATGCGCTGCCTTTACTCAAATTACATTCGGATACTCAAACTATTTGTTAAGCTCTTTCTCAGAGGTAATTGTTCGTCCCGAAACTTTCTATTCTAAATTAGTTGGCGATGAAGTAAAAGGATTGACACTCGGACAAGGGTATATATTTTATTCTTGGAAAGATTTTAAATCTGGTTATAAAAATGGAACAAATAAAATAAACTTAGCACTACACGAGCTTGCACACGCCTTATATATTGAACGCTTTCATAAAGTTAATGACCCTCAATGGAAGTATTGGGAGTATTGTGCCAAGCAGGACTTAAAAAGAGAAATTCTACATGAACGAAAATTCTTTTTTAGAGAATATGGAAGAACAAATTTGAATGAGTTCTGGGCAGTTTGCATTGAATCTTTTTTTGAAGACCCTGTAAATTTCGGTATTGAACATCCAAATCTATATCAAGCTACTTCTAAATTATTGCAACAGGATATCTTAAAAAGATATTTAAGTGTATAACTGAACAATGGTTGAAAATAAAATATTTATTGTAGCAGAATTATGTTTTTTTGTATTAAAGTAAAAATTAAAAATCACAAGTATATTGGAATCAAAAAACAACGCATACAATTTTTATATTTTAATTTTTGTTGCTGCTACACTGCGATTTTACACCTTGGGCAGTTATGGTATTACAGCAGACGAATTAAGTGCCTTGCAGAGAACTGAATTTAATAGTTTTTTAGAAATGATTAACAAAGGGGTATTAATTGACTTTCATCCACCTCTTGTTCAGACCTTCTTGTATTACTGGTGTAAAATGTTTGGTACTACTGAATTTTCAGTGAGATTGCCTTTTGCAATTGTATCAATTCTAAGCATTTATTTATACTATCAAATTGCAGAAAAGTGGTTCAACAAAAATGTTGCATTACTCTCGGCTGCAGCAATTGCTTGTAATCAATTAATGATAATTTATAGCCGACTAGCGCGACCTTATGCTTTCGGAATATTTTTTACTGCTGCTGCTGCATTATATTTTACAAAGATTATCGTTGATAAAAAATTTGATTTAAAAACATGTGCGCTTTACGTTTTTTATTGTTGGTGCGCCATGAACACACATTACTTTTCGTTTTTATTTATTGCTGTCTTAGGATTAATAAGTTTGTTTTTGATTACAAAACAAAATGCTAAAGCAATTTTGTTGTCGGGTTTAGCTATGCTTGTTTTATTTATACCAACAATCTTTATTTTAAAACATCAGCTTGATGCAGGCGGCATAGGGTCAGATAGCGGCGGCTGGCTTTGGCTGCCCGATTTTAATTTTATAATCGATTACATAAAATACATATTTACTGGTTCACGATATATACTGATTTTCTTCTTTACACTCATACT
The DNA here is from genome assembly GCA_040383485.1 of Flavobacteriales bacterium. Classification (GTDB taxonomy): domain Bacteria; phylum Bacteroidota; class Bacteroidia; order UBA4408; family UBA4408; genus JBEIDK01. Next base: position 4,258 of record JBEIDK010000046.1, on the reverse strand, counting down.
TTATTTTGTATCACAATCAAAAGGCCAAATCAATAGCACTAATAATTTAGTAAGAAAGTTAAGAATAGCGTCACTTTTAATTTGGCTTTTCCCTATTGTATTCGGTTATATATATTCCTACGCTAAAAATCCAATTTTGCAGCATTCGGTTTTGTCATTTAGTTTACCATTTCTTTTTATTTTCTTATTCAGTTTTATTCCTGATAATTTTTCGAAGAAAATAGTTTCTATTTCATTTGCTTCTATAATAATTATAACAACTAGTATTTCAGTTTTTGCAAATGATTTTTATAACACAAATTTCTTTGGAGTTTATAAACCAATTGCAGAAAGAACCATAGAATGGGAAGCAAAATATGGGAAACAAAACATAACACATATAATAAATACAGATAATCCATTTTTTATAAATTACTACTATAAACAGTGGAAAAAAAAGGTTGATTATAAAGGATATAATTTTGTTGGTAATGAGTCTTTAAAAGAAATAGTTGAAATTGTAAAAAAAAGTAAAACCAAATATTTTTCATTTGCATGGACCAATATTGCTAGTCCATCAGAAATAAATGATATAATAAAAACGAAATACCCTTATTTGATTGACAGAAAGTTCTTCTTTAACTCCGAATATTTCCTATACTCAAAAGAAAAAGGGAATTGCAATATTAATGATGTTGAGTTTAATTTATTTACTGATTTTAACAAGGATATTGGCTTATTTAAAAATAATGAACAGTGTTATAATTTTATAGATGGAATAGATAGTAGTAGGTGTATTGAACTAAACTGTAACTTTGAATATAGTCCGGGGATTGAAGTTAATGCAAATGAATTTTACAGAAATGAATATAGCATCTTAAACCTTAGTGCAATGGTTAGGAAGTTAGAAATTGATGCTAAAGCTGAATTAGTTGTGCAATTTAAAAATAATGATTCTATATCAAGTTGGCAAGGAATGAATACGAATATATTTACAAAGGATACAACAAATTGGCATAGGGTTTACTTTTCTGTATCATTACCTAAAAATAGTTTGCTTACAGATAAACTAAATATTTACTTCTGGAATACTTCAAAAAAGAGGATGTTATTTGATGACTTTAAAGTTACAATTACAAATGGCAACCCCGGAAAATATTCTATCAACAAGAATTTTTAAGTATGAGTAAGTTATTAATTAATATTTTATATAATCGTATTCACCTAATAATACCTGCACTTCTTCTTGTTGTTTTTTCAACTACAAAAAAATTTAATTCGCCATATGATAAAGTTATAGCCTCTGATGTAGTTGGCTATTATGCTTACCTGCCTGCAATATTTATTTATAATGATTTGGGGTTTGAATTCACAAAGGAAATTTCTGATAAATATTATGTTGATGGAAGAGCAGGTAAGTATGAATTCATTAATTATTACAAATCTAAACCAGTAAATAAGTATTGGATTGGATTGTCAATTTTATGGTTACCTTTTTTTATTCTTGCACATTTGTTAAGTTTAATTTTTGGAGTTGATGCGGATGGTTACAATAACTTTTATCAATACATTATTGGCTTTGCAAATTGCACTTATCTTTCAATTGGAATATACTTTTTTAAGAAAAACTTAAAGAGTTTCGGCTTCTCAAGTTTAATTATAATTATTTCTACAATTGCCATAATACTTGGTACAAATATCCTTTATTATTCGGTTGTTGAACCGGGGCATTCACATATTTATAGTTTCACCTTTTTAAGCTGTTTTATTGCTTTATTAATTAAAATTAAAAATGAAGTAACTCTTAACTATAAGTCATTGTTAGCTACAATCATAGCTGCTACAATAGTTTGCATTATAAGGCCGTTAAATATTTTTTTAATTTTATTTTCCGTATTACTAATTTTCAATTTCAAAGAGTTTAGAAAATTAATTGACAACCTTCTAATTAACCTTAAAAAGACAATTCTTGTATTGTTAGTTCCATTATTTCTAATTGCAATTCAGATTGTATTATGGCAACTGCAAACAGGTTTTTGGTTTGTTGATTCCTATGCGGGAGAAAAATTTAATCTAAACAATTCACACTTTTTCGATTATTTAATTAGTTATAAAAAAGGATGGCTTACCTATACTCCCATCTGTTTTTTCTCCTTTACTGGAATAATTATATTCTATAATAAAGAAGCATCAAAAATAGCATTAGCAACATCGTTATTAATTACATGGGTATTTCTACTCTCAAGTTGGTGGATTTGGACATACGGCACTTCCTTTGGACAAAGATTAATGATAGATTCTTTAGCAATACTAGGTGTTTTTATTACCGCAACAATTGCTTGGCTTCATAGAAGGTCTAAATATGTTTGTTTAACTATTGTTGCATTTTTAATATTCCTAAATTGCTTCCAAACTTGGCAGCAGAAAAATGGAATACTACCGTCCTATTTTGTAACAAATAATATTTACTGGCAAAGTTTCTTAAACCCTAATAAAAATTCATATGCTTTATATAGTGATGATTTGATAATTGAAAAAAAAGTATTTCAATTTAAAGTGTCTAATCATAAAATATTAGCAACAAATAATCATATAAATACTGCTGAAACAAGTGTTTCTAAAAACAATATTTACTCTGCTTCTTTAATAGAATGTATTCCTCAAAACTTTTTATACGGAATTACTAAACTTATTTTTGAAGCAAGGATAGGATCTTCTCAAAATGAAACAGATGCTTCAATTGTATTTGATATTAGCAGAAATAATAAGAATGTTTTTTATCAAAAATTTGATTTAAAAGAATATTTGGAAAATAATAAATACAAGAAAATGGAATTTCAAATAGACTTACCCAATAACTTGTTTCCTAAGGATTCTATAAAAATATACATGTATAATCAAACAATTAAAGATGACATTGTAAGTATGAGTAACATAAAACTTACTTATTTAAGAATGCGAAAAGATGAGTAGTTTATTTAATTTGAGAAATCATCACAACACATTTTTTGTTCTTCCATTCAAGTCTTAAGGGATTAGGGTTAATTAAATTATTATCGCAATCAATAAACATTCCATACTTATTTCTTTTAATAATAAAAGCAGTTCCATTATTGATGTACTTTACTATTTCTTCAACATTTTCAAGTGTTCCTGATTTTCTCCAAAAAAAACCTATGGTGGCTCCAATTATATTATTTAATGAGTCCATTTTTGAGGATGCATAATCTGGTAAAATCCCATCCTCAATTGTTCCATTTTTAAATTGCAGATAGTTTCCTTTTTCATGAGCATTTCCTAATTGCAAGGCCTTTCGTTGCCCAATTTTTTTTGTTAGGGAAGCCATCCAATAAATATGCCTAAAGGCATCTAATTTGCCTCCATTCGAAAAAGAATCTAATCTAGTTATTAAGGAATTATCTTTTAAGGTTAAGACCACTTTTTGAGTAGTTGTAAATGCTTTATAAGCAACAAAGGGGTGTTTCAATACCCATATTTTTTCTGGTTTAGAAAGTTTTTGCCATGATGACCTTTGTGAGTATAATGAATTGCAAAAAGCAATATTAATTATGAAAATTTTGATGAAGAATTTATATTTTGATAAATTAATCATACTTTATTTTTACTATCGATAATAATAGTTACGGGTCCATCATTAATAAGTTGCACTTTCATGTCAGCACCAAATTTACCTGTGTGGATTTTTGTTTTAAGCAAAGTTTGCATTTTAAAAACAAACTGTTCATAAATTGGAATTGCTATTTCTGGTTTGGCTGCATTTAAATAAGACGGTCTATTTCCCTTTTTAGTAGAGGCTTGAAGTGTAAATTGACTCACAATAATCATACCTCCATTTACGTCATTAATATTCAAGTTCATTACTCCGTTTGAGTCATTAAAAATTCTAAGATTAGAAATTTTAGTAACAAGCCATTCAATATCATCTGAATTATCTTGATTTTCAATTCCTACTAGGAGAAGAATCCCATAATCAATTTTAGCAATTACAATGTTGTCAATGCTTACCGAAGCTTCTGTAACTCGTTGAATTACAACTTTCATCTCAATTTAGAATAAAGTTATCCTTTAAATCTTTTGCCCTATTTCTTATTTCCACTTGCAACTTCATATAATTCATTAAAAAATTACGCATAGCAACAATACTATGGCATGTAATAAATCTATATTTATCTTGTTGCATCAAATTTAATGCTTCAGCAAGTTCATAAATGGTATATTTTTTATCGTCGGGTAACCTTTTTTTATTTGATGTGATTAT
>JBEIDK010000045.1:0-20847 GCA_040383485.1 Flavobacteriales bacterium | reverse complement strand
TTAATAAACAATGCTACAAATTATTTAATTGATTTCTAAAATATTTGAAATGAATTTTAAGTTAATCTTACTTAGACAAAAAAAATCATTCATAAATAGCTTAATATCAAAGCTTAAAAGAGATAAAGTCAGGTAATGTTTTGATTCTTCAATCAAATGATTTATTTTAAAAATGAATCTAAAAATCTTATGTAAGTTCATTCAATAATAATACAAATTGATCAATAACTCTTTATTCTTTTTTTAAAATATAAAAATGATTTAGAAAAACAATTTTAAGCACTATTAAATTAAACTTTATGAAAAAGCTTCGCTAGCGATTTGCTTCCGAAAGAAAGTTGAAAAATAACAACAGATTTGACTGGGATGATAGCTGAGATATTATAATTAATGATAATGAGTTGAAATGGATGAATTTAGTTTCCGTAAATTCAGATTAGAATGCATTTTTATTAAGGTGCAACATTGATAAAGAAAAATTTAAAGGGTTATCTAATGAGAAAATTACGGATCATTTATACTATAATCAAAAAAAGAATTTTACCCATGTCAAATGTTCTTAGAGGAATTCAATAAGAATTCAATAGCAAAAACATGCTATTATGGACTTGCTAATTCGCACAAAAGAGAATATGCAGGGTCTTTATAAATGAAGACGAAAAAGACGAAACTGAATTATTGAGAATTAATAGCATTATTCAGAAACTATTGCAGAAAAAGAAAAGTCCTTTATAAAATAGCAATTATTATCATTTCCATTAACAAGTTTATATTATTATTGAACATTAAATTTTTTTCACTTCCTAATGAAAACAGTAGCAATAGTAATTTTAAATTGGAATGGCGTTACATGGCTGGAGAAGTTTCTTGCCCAAGTAGTTAAATTTTCTGATATTCCAAATGCTACAGTTGTTTTAGTAGATAATGCATCAACAGATAAATCCGTTGAATTTGTTCAACTAAATTTCCCTAATGTTAAGATTATTATCAATAAGGAAAATGGTGGTTTTGCAAAAGGTTATAATGATGGCTTAAGGTATGTAAAGGCAGATTATTTTTTACTGCTAAATTCGGATGTTTTGGTGAGTGAAAATTGGCTTACTTCAATGTTAGACTTAATGAATAGTGATAATCAAATAGCTGCATGTCAACCTAAAATTCTATCTTATAAGGAGCACAATAAATTTGAATATGCTGGAGCAGCCGGAGGATTTATTGATAAATTTGGTTATGCATTTTGTCGTGGTCGTTTTTTCGATTTTATTGAAGATGATAATCAACAATATGATAATCCTACTGAAATATTTTGGGCTACTGGAGCATGTATTATGATTAGAAGTAATTTGTTTTTTGAATGTGGTGGTCTAGATGAAGATTTTTTTGCTCATCAAGAAGAAATTGATTTGTGTTGGAGATTAAAAAATGCTGGCTACAAAATTTTTTATGTCCCTCACTCTCATGTATATCATGTTGGCGGTGGCACCTTAAATGCTTTAAGTCCATTTAAAACGTACTTAAATTTTAGAAATAACTTGTTTCTATTATATAAGAATTTACCTCCTAAATATTTAATTCGAACTATATCCTTTAGATTTTTTTTAGATTACTTGGCTATTTTTCGATTCATTATTACTGCTCAAACAAGTCATGCTTTAGCTGTAATAAAAGCACACTACCATTTTATTAAATCATTTTCAATCATGAAAAAAAAACGTAATGATGTATATTTTGCAGCTGATGCAGAATATACAAGTTGTGTTTATTTAGGCTCAATTGTATATGATTATTTTGTTAGTGCCAAAAAAAAGTTTTTTCAATTAAACCCGAATAAATTTTCTAAAATATGACCACATGTACCTTCGAAGAATACTTAATCAATCATAGGCAATTACCTATAATTGATGTAAGAAGTAACGGAGAATTTGAACAGGGTCATATACCTTATGCCATAAATTTTCCATTGCTAAATAATGAAGAACGCGCAATAGTTGGTGCATGTTATAAGCAAAATGGGCACAAGGACGCTGTTATTAAAGGATTTGAATTGGTTGGAGGTAAGTTTGCGAATTACTTAAAGTTGTTTGAAAGTATAAATACTAGCAATGAAATAATTGTGCATTGCTGGCGAGGTGGCTTAAGAAGCAATATAATATGCTGGCTTTTAGAAAAGGGTGGATACAAACCAATTTTACTCATTGGTGGGTATAAATCTTTCAGAAACTGGACTCAAAAAAAAATAGATAGCTATAATAATTTGATAATTCTTGGTGGTAAAACTGGTAGCCATAAAACCAAATTATTACATCAATTAAAGGATCAGAATGAATGCGTTATAGATTTAGAAAAAATTGCCAATCATAGAGGCTCAGCATTTGGTGGCATTGGATTAGGAGCACAACCTACACAAGAGCAATTTGAGAATAATTTGGCATGCGAGCTTAATATTTATTCAAATGATAGTTTTATTTGGCTAGAGAACGAAAGCCGCTTAATAGGTAAGTGCATTATTCCTCCACAATTGATTAATAAAATAAGGCAGGCTCCAATTTTGAATATAGAAGTAAGTAGGGAACAACGAGTAAAAAATATCTTGGAAGAATATGGAAGTTATAATAAAAAAATACTTATTGAAAAGACACTTGAAATAGAGAAAAAATTAGGTAATCAAAACATGAGAAATGCCATTAACTCATTACTTGAAAATGATTATTATACATGGATTAATTACTTGCTAGATTATTATGATAAAGGCTATGAACATTCAAAAAAAAAACAAAACAGAAGTGTAATATTAAATATTGAATATACTAACACAACAAGTATTACAGAACTAATTATAGCTAAAGAAAGCCTAATTGTATAGGTGTTCTTAAAATACCTAATTCTTGAATTACAAATTACTTCATGGATTCATACTTGCTTGGAATATTAAATGGCATTTGCTGTTGATTATTTATTTCTACTTTAGAATAATTTATCTCAACTTTCATACTTCTTTGAGCTTGAATTATAAATTGGGCATCAAATGGAAACAAAAGTGAATCTACAGTTTGAAAATTTGAATAGCTTCCCTCAAATGTTCTGTTAGTATTAAAATCGTTAATAATATTCTTTTTTATCTTATAGGTAGTTCCATCTAACCATATGCGTTGGGCTAAATCTTTTAAAACATTTTCTTCTGCTGTATTATTTAAAGCTTTCAGTATTTTTCTTTTTCTAACTGTACTCAATACTTGATTACCTTCTTCAATGTAAGTTCTTAACCTATCTTCATCGTCATAGAACTCAACACTATTACCAATTAGTATGGCTTGTAACATTTCAAAATCAATATCCGCGTTAAAGGTTTTACTTAAAAAGGAGTAGTCGCCCTTAAAATATTTACTATTCACACGGTCAATAAACTTAACACTATCGCGCGTTGCTAGTAAGCGTGCTCCTTCAATTCCAAACATTGAAAATGAAATCCAAAGTGCACTGTCTTTCCTACTTCTTACGTTAGCATTAAAACTACTTGTCTTACCATCAACATTGGTGGTTGCAGAAAATTTAGAGTTCAACCACGTATAATTAAACTCATTAAAAAGCATTTTCTTGCTTAAAACATTAGGGAACTTATGATCAATTATTGGCAGTAACTTTGATGCTTCAATTGGCAATGCCTCAATTAATTTTTCAGATTCTGTTTTTTGTTTTGATATATTTTTATTACTCCTACAAAAAGTAAAAAAAGAAAATAAGAAAATAAATAAAGTAAATCTAGAAATACAATTGGTATTCATATTAAGCATATTGAAGCAGGTAAACTATCTAAATTGTATCGTAATTAAATATAAAAATTCTTGTTAGGATTTATACTAAAACTAGGGCATCGGGTTTTATAACTACCTCGTTTACTTTTCTTATGTCTTTTTTGCTTTTTTGCTGTATGACACTGAATGTATAAAATTGCAAACAAAATAACAGAAAACTTAAAAATTGTATATTTCATTTAAATTTACAAAGTAAACAAACCTATAATTTATTTATTGAATTACATTACTTTTTCAGTATTTAATTTAATTCAAACAAAATAAACTTCACTAATTCCTTTTATTTGTACCATGAATTTTAAAGAAGAACTTACTCACCCAATTATAAAAACAATAGGTAAAATTGCAGATGATAATAACTATGAAACATACCTGGTTGGTGGTTTTGTTCGTGACTTAATTCTAAAAAGAGACTGCAAAGATTTTGATGTAGTTACAATAGGCAGTGGTATTGATTTAGCAACTAAATTATGTAACTATTATAATAAGAAATACCCACTTTCAGTATTTAAAAATTTTGGTACGGCAATGATAAAATTCGATGATATTGAAGTTGAGTTTGTAGGTGCTAGAAAAGAGTCATATAGGACAAATTCTAGAAATCCAATAATAGAAAATGGAACATTAATTGACGACCAGAACAGACGTGATTTTACAATTAATGCATTAGCAATTTCAATTAATAACAATTCATTTGGCCAATTATTAGATAGTTTTAACGGCGTTACCGATTTAGAGAATAAAATAATTAAAACTCCTCTTGATCCTGATATTACATATAGTGATGACCCATTAAGAATGATGCGTGCCATAAGATTTGCTTCACAACTAAACTTTGAAATAGAATCTAAATCTTTAATTGCAATATCAAGAAATAAGGAAAGAATTAAAATAATTTCAAAAGAGAGAATTAGTGATGAATTGAATAAAATAATACTTTCAAAAAAGCCATCAATTGGTTTTAAATTATTATTTAACACCGGTTTACTTCACATCATTTTTCCTCAATTAGTTAAACTTCAAATAGTAGAGACTATAGGCGATAAATCTCATAAAGACAATTTCTATCATACACTTGAGGTGCTTGATAATATTAGCGAAAATACGAATGATTTATGGCTTAGATGGGCTGCAGTTTTACATGATATTGCTAAGCCTCAAACAAAGAGATTTGTACCAGAAACAGGTTGGACTTTTCATGGTCACGAAGATAAAGGAGCTAGAATGGTGCCTAAAATTTTTGCTGAACTAAAACTTCCTCTTAATGAAAAAATGAAATATGTTCAAAAATTGGTCTTGCTACATTTGCGTCCAATTGTACTCTCAAATGAGGTAGTTACAGATAGTGCAGTTAGACGTTTACTTTTTGATGCTGGTGAAGATATTGAGGATTTAATGACGCTTTGCGAAGCTGATATTACATCAAAAAACCCGAAAAAAGTAAAACGATTTTTACACAATTTTGAGATTGTTAGAGAAAAATTAAAGGAGGTAGAAGAAAAAGATAATATTAGAAATTGGCAGCCTCCTATAGATGGAGCACATATAATGTCAGCATTTAATATTAATCCTGGAAAAGAAATTGGAATTATAAAAAATGCAATAAGAGAGGCAATTCTTGACGGAGTAATCAAAAACGATTTTCAAGAAGCTTACCAATTTATGATTGCAAAAGGTAAAGAAATTGGTTTAAATGTTGTTTGATTAAAATATTTGTCAAATTATTAAGTTGAAATTTATCAATCAGAATTAATGAAAATCAAAGTTTAAAACTGATTACTCGAGAAAATATAATACAACAGTTTGATTTTAGATTCAAACCAATGCTCTTAAATTTTAAATCTATTCTTAGTTTTTCCAAGTTATTAAATAAATAACTTGTTGTAAGTTATTCAATAGAACAATACTTTGTAAGCCTAGATTTTATTAATTATTGTAGTTAAATATTATAAGACATTATAGCTAGAAATTGTTTAGAATAAAATTAAGTAGTTCTCAATACTATGGCTTAAATGCAAATTAGTTCTATTAACAATAATTAATTTGATAATTACTATTCAACTATATTTTTGTATGTGAGTAATTCAAACTCTTATAAAGAGTTTTGTTGCATTAATAAATACATAATAATTAAATTTTGAGTAATATTTATAAAATGAAGAAGTCAATAATATTTTTGTTTGTTTCAATTATTACTGTTGTTTTTTTCTCATTTAGGCCATTGGTAGAAAAAGACAGTTCCACAGGTTACGAAATTAAAATTCATATCAATGGATTACATGACACCTTGTTTTTCTTAGGCAATCACTATGGCGATAAGCAATATATTCAAGACACTGCTAAAATAGATAGCAAAGGATGGGTAACATTCAAAGGAGTTAAAAAGCTAGATGGAGGAATTTATTTAGGTATTCTTCCAAACAAAAAATACTTCGAAATGATGCTAACTAATAATCAAACTTTTACATTAGAAACGGATACCCTTGATTTTGTAAAAAACATGAAAGTTAAAGGAAGCCCAGACAATGATTTGTTTTATGAATATCTTAACTTTATTACCTCAAAACAAACCCAAATTGAACCTTGGAGAAAATTAAATGAAAATAAAAAATTAAGCAAAGACTCAGCTGACCTTGTAAAAAAGAAATTGAATGAAATTGATGCTGAGGTAAAAAAATACAAAGAAGGAATTATTAAAAATAGCCCCGATAAGTTTCTAGCAACTGTTTTTAAAGCTTCACAAGAACCAGAAGTTCCTGAAGCTCCTATTTTACCTAATGGAAGAAAAGATTCAACTTTTGCTTATAGATATTTTAAAGCACACTTTTTTGATAATATTGATTTTAGTAATCCATGGTTATTACGCACCCCAATTCTTCAATCAAAAGTTAAATTTTATTTAGAAAATTTAACCTACCAAATTCCTGATTCACTTTCAAAATCATGTTTTGTTATTTGTGATAAAGCAAAGGCAAATAGTGAAGTTTATAAATATTGTGTTGTTTATTGCACTAGCAATTATGAATCTTCAAAAATTATGGGTCAAGACGCCATCTTTGTTGATATGGTTGAAAGATATTACAAAACCAACCAAACGCCTTGGGTTGATAGCGTTACAATGTATAAAATTACAGACCGTGCTGCAAAGTTAAAGCCATTATTGCTGGGAAAAGTTGCTCCTAATTTAATTATGAAGGATACCAATGACATTTTTCAAAACATGTACAATATTAAAGCTCGGTTTACTATTCTTTGTTTCTGGGATCCTGACTGTTCTCATTGTAAAAAAGAAGTTCCTGTTTTATATGAAGAGTACACAAAAATTAAAAGCAAGGATGTAAAAGTAATGGCAATTTGTACAGAAACAGAACGTAAAAAATGGACAGATTTTATTTTGAAAAATAAATTGGATTGGACCAATGTGGCAGATATTGAGCTGCATAATAACTTCAGAGCCATTTACGATATAACAAGTACTCCTGTAGTTTACGTTCTCGATAAAAATAAAAAGATATTAGCGAAACGTCTACCAGTAGAAAAACTGCAAGAGTTTTTAGAACATCAAATCAAAATTGAAGACAAAAAATAATACAAAATATAATTTCAAGTTAATAGCATAATTAAATTCTTCAACATTAATTGAAGTTAAAAAATAAACAATAATGAATAAAGTTTCAATCATAATAAATGCTATCCTTGGAATTGCAATAGCAATATTATTTTATCTTCATTTTAATAGCAAAAATAGTGATGAACCTATTATTGTTCCTCCAAAAATTAATGTAAAAGCCTCTCATTTAGTTTATATAAACACTGACTCATTAATGGAGCATTACGAGTACGTAAAAGACATGAGAAAGTCACTTGAAGCCCAAAGAACGCAAGCTGAAAGTGAGTTTCAGAGTAAATATAGAAATTTAGAAAATGAAGCTAATAACCTTCGGGATATTATTGAAAAACTAAGTCAAGAAGAAGCTGCACGCCAACAACAAGACATTATGCTTAAAGAACAAAAACTTGGAGAGTTCAGAGATGCAATGCAGGAAAGACTTTTAAAGAATGAACAAGAAAAAAATGAAGAAATGCTAAAAAGTATTTCTAACTTTCTTGAAAAAAATTACGCAAATACCGGATACGCCTATATTTTAGGTTACCAACACGGAGGAGGAATTCTTTATGCTAAAAACAATTTAAATATTACAAAAGAAGTTCTGATTGGCTTAAACAATCAATACAAAGCGAATAAAAAATAATCTTTTGGTTGAATTAAACCATTTGAATCAATTAAAGTCAGAATTGTTTTAAACTTAAAATTTATTATTAACGTATTAGAAACAAATAAAAATAAAAAAAATGAAAATAATCACAGCAATTGCATTCGCAGCATTACTAACATTTAATGCGCAGGCTCAAAACAATCAACCAAGCGTTATAGCCAAACCTAAACAAAGTAATCAACTACAAACAAACTCTAAAGGTAAACATACTGGAGTAAGTCCTCAGCAAAGAATACAACATAAGGTTGAATTAATGCAAAGTCAATTAGGCTTAAATGTTGAACAAGCTAAAAAGCTAACGCAAGCAATGACTAGCCGCAATCAAGCATTGAAAGTTATTAAAGAAAAAACTGGCGAAAACAAAGATGCATTTAGAACTGAAGCAATTCCAATTCGTAAAAAATTTCAAACAGATTTAAAAACAATTTTAAATGCTGATCAATTTGCAAAATTGAAAGAAATGAGAAAAGCCAATAAGCGTATTGATAATACCTTGCCTGCTACAAAAGAAAATCAAGGCGATGATTTGATTGATGAAACAGAACCATATTTAGAAAAGAAAAACTAATAATATTAAAAAGTGCCACAAAATTTGTAGCACTTTTTATTTGATTTTTATTAAACTATTTCTATCACCTTTTTTGATGTCAATTTTGCTTCAATTTTTTTAGGAATATCTATAACTAATATTCCGTTTTCGTATTTTGCTTTCAAAGCATCACTGTCAATATTTTCGGGTAGTGCAAATGAACGTGAGAATGACTGAAATGTAAATTCCTTACGAACATAATTTTTTTCAGTAATTGCTACCTCATTTTTATGTTCAGCATTTACTGTAATTGTTTGCTCCTCAAAAGAAATATCAATCTCTTCCTTTGCAAAACCTGGTGCTGAAAATTCTAAGGTAAACTTTTCGTCTGTTTCTGAAACATTAACAGCTGGTACAATATTGTTTCGAAAATTAGACTTTTTATAGTCTTCTAAAGCAATTCCAAAAGAATTTGGAAATGATACATTTGTATCAAAAAAGTTTCTCAAACCGGGCGTTTTAATTATTGTTCTCATTTTTTTATTATATTTATTTTTGTTTTTATAATTCAAGGAATTTTCTAATAAACAATCAGCGTCCTAATTATTTAAAATGCTTTACCTTTTTTTGCATTTGTTTTTATGTTGCAACAAAATGGTTTTGTCAATTGAAATGCCAACTGAATATTATTTGAAATTTATTGACAATTTTTCTTCTTATTTGTATTCATAAAGACACATAGTCTTAAATCTTATATAAGGACTGTAAATATGGCTGGTATTGATTTACAGAGTTAAAATATAAATTATTTGAAAGTTTTTTACCGAAGAATGGCTAAGTTTTTAATCATACGTTTTAGTTCAATTGGCGATATTGTGTTAACAACACCTGTAATTAGGTGCATAAAAAATGCTAATAAAAATAACATGGTGCATTATCTAACAAAGAGCAGTTACGCTGCGCTTTTAACGGGCAATAGCAACTTAGATAAAATATTTAGTATTCAACGAAATATTAATGAAGTATTGGATGAGCTGAAAACTGAAAATTACGATTATATAATTGACTTACATAATAATCTAAGGAGCACCATTGTAAAATTAAAACTAAATGTAAAATCATTTTCTTTCAATAAATTGAATTTTAAAAAATGGCTCTATGTTAAAACTAAATTAAATTATTTGCCAAGCATACACATAGTTGACCGATATCTAGATACTTTGAGTGCTCTAAAAATACTGAACGATGGTAAAGGTTTAGACTTTACTATTGAAGAAAACGTATCAATTGACGTACCTCAAACACATCAAGAAAATTATGTAGCCTTTGTAATTGGAGGAGCGCATGCAACTAAAAAAATGCCTCCAGATAAAATTTTAACTATTTGTAAAAAAATTCAACAGCCTATTTTGTTAATTGGAGGACCACAGGACAAAGCTGTTGCTGATTTTATTTCGAAAGAGTGCGGTGCTAAAATATTTAACACTTGTGGAAAATTTAATTTACAACAATCTGCATTAGCAATAAAAAAAGCTAATGTTGTAATAACTCACGATACCGGAATGATGCACATTGCAGCCGCTTTAAATAAAAAAATAATTTCTGTGTGGGGCAATACCGTTCCTGAATTTGGAATGTATCCTTATCTAACTGATGTAGAAAAATTTGAGAATAATATTATTGTTGAAGTTAAAAATTTGAAATGTAGACCATGTTCAAAAATTGGATATGATATTTGCCCTAAAGGCCATTTCAATTGCATGAATAAAATTGATGAAAATGAAATTATTAGGCATTTAAATTAATGAAATTAAAGGAACGTTATAGTAACATTTTAGATTATTTTGAAAAAAATCATCCTGATGTTGAAACCGAATTAGTCTATTCCAATGCTTATGAATTGTTAGTGGCAGTTATTCTTTCTGCGCAATGCACTGACAAACGCATTAATGAAACTACTCCAAAACTATTCGAAAGGTTTCCTGATGCAAAATCACTAGCCGATGCTGAAATTAATGAGGTTTATCACTATATTAAAAGTATAAGTTATCCCAATAATAAAGCAAAACACTTGGTTGGAATGGCAAATATGTTGATTAAAGATTTTAATAAAGAAATTCCTTCGGAAGTAAATGATTTAATAAAACTTCCTGGAGTGGGAAGAAAAACTGCGAATGTAATTGCTAGTGTAATTTTTAACAAGGCTACAATGGCAGTTGATACACATGTATTTAGAGTTTCAGAAAGATTAGGATTAACAAAAAATGCCAAGAATCCTTTTGAAGCTGAAATGCAATTGATGAAAAACATTCCTACTGAATTAGTTGCCAGAGCACATCATTGGTTAATTTTGCACGGACGATATGTCTGTGTTGCCCGTAGTCCTAAATGCAACAATTGCAAGATAGCAGAATGGTGTTTATTTTATTCGAAATTAGCGATAGTAAAATGAAAAAAATTGTTGTATTTACAGGTGCAGGTATTAGTGCCGAAAGTGGAATTAAAACATTTCGAGCAACTGATGGCTTATGGGAACAATATAGAATAGAAGATGTTGCAACACCTCAAGCATGGAATAATAATCAAGAACTTGTATTAAAATTTTATAATGAACGTCGTAAACAAATTTTAAATGCGCCTCCAAATAAAGCCCATTTGGCTTTTTCAGAACTACAGAAATCTTTCGATGTTCAAATAATCACTCAAAACATTGATGATTTACATGAACGTTCAGGCTCAAAAAAAGTACTGCATTTACATGGTGAAATCTTAAAATCCAGAAGTTCAATCAATGGCAAATTAGTATATAACATTAATGGTACAGAGTTAAATATAGATGATAAATGTGAAGAAGGTTCTCAGCTTAGACCACATATTGTTTGGTTTGGAGAAGAAGTTCCAAATATGAGGATTGCATATAAGATGGCAGAAAGCGCTGATATTTTTATAGTAGTAGGAACTTCATTAAATGTTTACCCTGCAGCAGGCATTATAGATTATGTGCCTACAAATGCTCTAAAATTTTTGATTGACCCTAACGCCGAAAGTCTAAATTTGCCATTAGGTTTTAATGTAATACCTTCAAATGCCAGCAAAGGGGTTCCGCATTTAGTTAAAAAATTGATAAATGACTACTGAGGTTAACAACATTAAAATCAACAATTATAAACTTCCTAAGTCAGAGAAGTTGTGTAGTCAAATTCAAATTGATTATTTATTTGCCAATTCAACATCTATTTTTGAGTTTCCAATAAAGTTTAATTGGTGCATTATTGATGAGAATAACAAGTTTTGGTATGATAAAGATTCCAAAATAAATCCACCAATAGTTAACATTTTTGCTACATCTAAAAAATATTTTAAAAGGGCCGTAAAAAGAAATCGTTGTAAGCGTATTATTCGAGAGTGTTATAGACTAAATAATCAAGAAATGAAACAAATATTATTGTCTAAAAATAAAAAAACTATTGCTTCATGGAGTTATGTAAGTAAAAAAGAACCTGATTATTTACAAATTGAAAAAGCAATGCAACTAATATTTAAGAAGTGTATTCAGCAGTTATCAAATGAGTAGCATATTAATTAGTCCTTTTATTTTTCTTATTAAGTTTTACCAGCTTGCAATTTCACCATTACTACCTAATTCTTGTCGTTATACACCCACATGCTCTCAGTATGGAATTGAAGCACTTAAAAAATACGGACTAGTTAAAGGTTTATGGCTTACACTTAAACGGTTTATAAGTTGCAATCCTTGGGGAGGACATGGGCATGACCCATTAAAGTAAAACCAATTACTTATCTTTAAAAAGGAGCTTCATCGTCACCCATTTTATTAATTCGTGATGAAAATGTAATTCCAATTCCTGTTGTGCTATCAAAATTTTCGTTTGGTTTTATTTGTGCCGAGAAACTATCAGTAATTTCTGAATCACTTAAGTTTTCAAATTTAGCCAACTCACCCCTAAACCTCAAAGGAATTTCAGCCAGCGCTCCATTTCTATGTTTTGCAATAATAATTTTTGCAACCCCTTTTGTTGGCATATTATCTTCATCAACCTCTAAGCCATAATATTCTGGTCTATAGATAAATGTAACCATATCTGCATCCTGCTCTATTGCACCCGACTCACGTAAATCGCTTAATTGAGGCTTCTTGTCCCCTCCTCTAGTTTCAACACTTCTATTCAATTGCGAAAGTGCCAAAATAGGAACATCTAATTCTTTTGCTATGCTTTTTAATGACCGTGAAATCATACTTATTTCTTGTTCACGATTACCTTTTCCATCACCTCCAGCAGTCATTAACTGCAAGTAATCAATAATTATTATTTCAATATTATGCTGTTGTTTTAAACGGCGACATTTAGCTCTTAATTCAAAAATATTTATTGCAGGGGTATCGTCTATGTAAATTGGTGCTTCGGAAAGCTTACCAATTTTACTATGTAGTTGTTGCATTTCATAGGCTTCTAGTGTTCCTTTCTTTAGTTTTTCAGCTGGTATTTCAGTTTCAGATGATATAAGACGATTTACTAATTGAACACTACTCATTTCTAAAGAAAATACCGCAACGGCTCTACCAAAATCTACTGCAATATTTCGAGTTAATGACAATACAAATGCAGTTTTACCCATACCAGGCCTTGCTGCAATTATTACCAAATCACTACGCTGCCAACCTGCAGTAACACGGTCTAAGGCATAAAATCCTGAAGGAATTCCACTTACTCCATCAGTTTGTTCACGTGCTTTATCAATTTGCTTAATTGCTTGACTAATTAAATCAGCCATGCTAGAATAGTTTTTTCTAATGCTATTTTCTGCAATTCCAAAAAGATTACTTTCTGCACGGTCAAGTAACTCAAAAACATCACTTGTATCTTCAAATGCTTCTTTAACTGTTTCTGATGAAACCCTTATTAATTCTCTTTGAATATGTTTTTGGGAAACAATTCGGGCGTGATATTCGACATTGGCAGCACTTGCTACTCTACTTGTAAGTTGAGTTATATAATATGCTCCTCCAACAACATCTAACCTACCTGTTTTTTTCAATTGATTTGTTACTGTTAACAAATCAATAGGTTCTGTTTTTTGAAATAATTCAGTAATGGCGGCATATATCTCTTTATGCGCTTCTTTATAAAAAGATTCAGGTTTTAATACATCAATTACTGCATTAATAGCATTTTGTTCTAGCATCAAAGCACCCAAAACTGCTTCTTCTAAGTCTAATGCCTGTGGTGGAATTTTGCCAAAATCATTAGCAACATTTCCAATATCTATCCCTCTTTTTTTGCGTCGGTCAAGTGCGTTGTTCGTAGTGAAATCCATATTGCAAAATTATAAAATGAGAATACATTTTTGAATTAGATATTAACAATTGGCATAAAAATATGCAGTTGCTTATTTACTAATGAATTAAAGATTTTGTGAAAAAAAATAAGTCCATTCTTTTTGAATTTTAATAAAAATTACATCCAACAATATTTGAATTACTCTAATTAAAAATACTTTTGCATTATGGTTTATTTATTTCTGAATTTAGGTGGTGGTGAAATTTTATTGGTATTGCTAGTTGTATTGCTTTTTTTTGGTTCTAAAAGCATTCCTGACCTTGCCAGGGGCTTAGGTAAAGGCTTAAGAGAAATAAGAGAGGCTACTGATAATATTAAACGTGAAATTGAACTTGGTACAAATCAAGTTACAAACAACATTAATGCTAATGCTTCGAGTGATACTGATTCTAAGTCTATTGAAGCAATTATTGAGGAAACGCCCAAAAACATTGACAAGGTTGAAGATACCAATCCAAGGCCTCTTGACCAGCAATTAGACTAGTAGCTTTTCAAAATTTGATACAATTGATTCTACTTCATCTACAGTATTGTATTTCCCGAAACTAAACCGAATACTACTATATGATTCTTCACTGGTTAATCCCATAGCAATTAATACATGTGAAGGCTTTACAACAGCGCTTGAGCATGATGAGCCAGTACTTGCAGCCAAGTCAGGAATTTTGCTTAATAATTCAGTAGCTTTAAAATTAGAAATAAGAATGTTAGTTGTGTTTGGCAATCTATTTTTAATACTGCCATTAATATGGATTTTTGTTCCAAATTTGAATTCGAAATGATGCTCAAAACGTGTTCTTAGGTGAGATGTATGTAAGCCATAATCCCATAAATTTTGTTTCGCCATTTCTGCTGCTTTTCCCATGCCAACAATTCCTGCAACATTCAATGTTCCTGACCTTAAGTTATTTTCATGCCCACCTCCAAAATTTATAGCAGTTAATTTAACCCTTGGATTTTTTCTTCTAATATACAAAGCTCCTGTGCCTTTTGGTCCGTAAAATTTATGAGCACTAATAGGCATTAAATCTATTCCTAATTCTTCTACATCAACATCAATTTTACCAATAGCTTGCGTAGCATCACAAACCATAAAAGAGTCATATTCATGAATTATTTTTGAAATAGATTTAATATCATTTATTACACCAGTTTCATTATTGGCTAGCATTATTGCCACGAATAATGTTTTACTATTAATTAGTTGTTTGAGCTTATCAATATCAATTATTCCATTGCGATTCACATTTAAGGTATGTTTAATTACTCCAGTTTCCTCTAAATAATTGCAAGTTTCCAATACTGCGCTATGTTCAGTATTACAAACAATTATTTCATTTTTTGTTTTACCTAAAACTTTAAAAAGTCCTTGTATGGCAATATTAATGCTTTCTGTAGCACCAGAAGTGAAAATTATTTCTTGAGGTAGGCAATTTATTAAGTTGGCAACTTGCTTTCTTGAATTCTCTATAGCATCATCTGCAATCCAACCAAGGCTATGATTTTTGGCAGAAGCATTTCCATAGTTTTCTTTTAGAAATGGCAACATAGTAATTAGAACTTCGTCATCAATTCTAGTTGTTGAGTTATTATCGAAATAGGTCATCTATGAATTTTAAGAAATTAAATTACTTAAGAGTGTATTGTATTTTTCTTTAATAATTATTGAATCTTTATAAAAATTTGCTTTAGCAAAATTTTGCATTAACTCTCTACTTTCTTTGCTAGTGGCTGTTAAACTTAATTCTTGATTTTTATAAATAAACCCCAAGTTATTTTTTAAAATAAAATCAGAATAATCTCCTATCTTTTCACTAATTATAATCGGCAATCCACAAGCTAAATATTCTGCACATTTTGTTGGTGAGGCTACATTATTTGTGATACTATTATCTCGGAGTAGTAATCCGTAGTCTGATAAAGATAGTAATTCAAAAACTTCATTATGTTTAACAAAAGTTTGAAGATAACTATTAGGAAATTTTTTAGGCAAATCCCAGCTACTTATGTCAACTTTGGTGAGTAATAAAGCGTAAATATTTTTATTTTTTGCAATTTGTTCGATATAAAAATTATCTATATTTTTAAATGACTGCCAATCTGCATTGCCGGCAGAAAAAGATATTACAATAGCATTTTCAGGAATATTAAACTTTTTTCTGCTCCCTTTTATTTGGGCAACATTAGGCAATACTTTATTAAATGAGTTATCTAATGTAGTTGGTATTATTACATTTTTGAGTGAATTATAATGATAAATATTCTTGTAATGTTCTAACAACTTATTTGAGACAATAATGCTAAAATCAGACTTCAGTAATGCATTTTTTTCAAGCTCAAATGCTAGTTGCTGAAGCTGAATATTTTCAGTAAGATACTCTTTAAATTCATCACTAAAAGCGCCTCTTGCATCAAAACATACACTAGCAACACATCCCTTCTTTTTTAATTCTAAAGCAATATTAGTAGCAATTGGGTTTCTTGCAATTACTGCTGCTGGTTTTGAAAACAAAAGATAAATTTGTAACATGATTGTATTGAACTTCCACCATAACATTTTAGGAAATGATGGTAAGACAATAATTTTTGAGTCAACAGATTTAAATTTTTTTCTAAACTGAAAATATAGTTTGATAGGAGCAAGACAAATTATTTTTGTTTTTACAAAACTATTTTTTTCAAGATGCCTAGCAACGTCAATGATTTGACTTTGATAGATACCTGAATAAGATTCATTATATGTAATGAATAATATTTCTGATGTTTTACTTTCCTTCAACTTCTTTCTAAATCATAAATAATTAAACCGCTTCTTAGTTTTGGTTCAACCCAAGTTGATTTGGGAGGCATAATTTGACCGCAATCAGCAACATTTTTAATTTGCTGCATGCTTACAGCATGTAAAACAATGGCTACAGAAAACTTACCACTTTCTACTTGCTTTTCTAGCTCAATATTTGGCTTAATACCAGGCACAAAAGCAACTCTATTATCTGAACGTAAATCTTTAATGTTCAGAATTTTCGAAAAAATGTTGGCGCTTACAATTTGCGCATCCAAGCTACCAACCGGTTCATTCTCATCAAATGTTCCAACTTTTGGAATTAAGCTGTACCAATATTTGTTTAAATAAATATTTATTTGATGCAATTTATTTGGCTTACTTTCATCCTTATGTAGCTTATAAATTTCAAAATCATTCTTCAATTCGTTTATAAATTCCTCAGAAGATAGTCCATTTAAGTCTTTAACTAATCTATTGAATTCAACTATTTTTAATTGCTTTTCTGAGAAATATATTCCCAAAAAATAATTGAAGTTTTCTTTGCCAGAATAATTCTTGTTTTGCGTTCTTCTATATTCAGCTAATTTACTAGAGGATGCACTTCTATGATGCCCATCGGCAATATAAATATTGCCTATTTTGATGAAAATGTCTTGAATTTTTTTAATTTCAAAAGTGTTATTTATTGCCCAAACTTTATGTCTTAATTTATCTGCAGTGGTAAAATCATAGATTGGCTTAACATTGTTTATTGTATTATTTAAAATCAATTCTAACTCATCATTATTATCATGTCCAAAACATACTGGCTCTGCATTAAAGTCACAAATTTCTAAATATTCTTTTAGTTTTTCTTCTTTTTCTGCAAGTGTTTGTTCATGAATTTTAATAACATTATTTGTGTAATCGTCAGTTGCAGAACAAGCCATAATACCAGTAAATACATCATTATTGTTTATTTGTTGATATATATAAATTGTATCTTCCGAATCATGAATAAGTATTTGTTCCTGAATATAACTCAAGTATTTATTTTTAATTTTATTTAGTAATACTTTTGATTGAGGTTTACTTTTTACGTCATCATTAAACTCTGGTTTTATAATGTGCATAAATGAGTATGGATTGCTTGATAATTTTACATTAAGCTCTTGTTTGCTATACGTATCAACGCTTCTACTAGCAACAAGATGAACCTTGTCGGGCGCAGGACGTATTGCTTTAAATGGTTTAATAATAGCCATAAAGTGTCGTTTATTATTCCTTTTTTAGAATGCTTAATTTTTGAAACAATGCTATGAAAAATCTTATTCTGTTTTCTAAGTTTTTATAATTATTATTGCATTGTTTGAAAATGAGTAGTTTATGTTAAATAAAATGTTTTGTATCTTATTTATTGCTTTGTCAATTTCTAAGATTTCAATAGCTTCTGATACCCTTAATATTACAGACATAGAAGGAAAGCGTCAAGGCTGGTGGATTATTTTAAATACTAAAAACCAATTGGTCGACTGTGCACCAGACAAGAAAGTTGAAGAAGGAAGATTTAAAGATGGACAAAGACAAGGAGTTTGGAAAACATACAATTGTGCTGGTAAAGTGAAAACAGAAATGAGTTATGTTAATGACCGTAAAAATGGTTTTGCAAAAGTTTATTATTCTGACGGAGGAATTATGGAAGAGGGAATTTGGCAGGGCAATAAGTGGACTGGAAAGTATAAGTTTTATTATGAAAATGGCCAATTATATTATGAATTTAATTACAATGAAGATGGCAAAAGAGAAGGTCAACAAAAGTATTTTCACGAAAATGGCAAATTAATGGTAGAAGGAACTTGGCATGATTCAAAAGAATCAGGCCTAATTAAAGAGTATGGTAAAGATGGTAAATTAATTGCTGAGAATAGCTATAACGATGGAAAAGTTGATGAATCTTATGTTTCTCCAAATTTAAATAAGCCTGAACCAGAAAAACCCAAAGAAGAAGTGATAAAAGAAGAGCCAAAAGTTGAAGAAAAGAAAATTGAGCCAGTTAAAAATGTTGATATTGGAATGTTGAGTGATGGATTTCATAAAACATTTGATAAAAAAGGAAGAGTGAATAAAGAAGGTGAATTTAAAAAAGGATTACTTGTAGAAGGAAAAGCATACTTATATGATGGTGACAAGCTTTATAAAACCAATTTTATTAAAGGTGGAGTTGTAGTTAAGAGTGAAGTTGAAAAAGAATTCGAGAAAAAAAAATAGTGTAAAATTTGCTCTGTAAAACTTAATTTGAATTCTTCAACCTCTGTCTTTCTTTAAACCTTTTTCTTAATTCGTAAATAGTTTCAAAGTCTTCACGATAAATTAACCCAATTCCTTGAATATAAGGGCTACTATTAAGTAAGGTTGAGTAATCGTTTGAACGGTTAAATGCCTTTACATGAACCTTACCATTGTTTGTTACTTTATAATCTATATTTACATCTCCAATTATATTTGTAGGATTCTGAGAGTTATTATTAGTGCCGTTTTCTCCAACTCCAAAAGTTCCATCAATTGTTAGCTTACTATTAAAAAGTTGTTTTGAAGCGGCTATTGCTATTTGCCTATTTGTTGCGTCTTGACTTGACCCAGAAGATGAGTTATATTTAAGGTTTAAATCTAAATTTTTGAATGTTTGCCCAAGCCAATTACTCATCTGATTAGATAACAACTCACTACCATTATTTTTTGCAGCTGATGTTCCTAAGACACCAGATTCTTGAGAGGGAAAAAATGTTCCCAATACAAGTAACGAAAAAACTTGTTTGTTAAGCTCTGCTTCGTTATCAGCATTTATTGTACTCCTCACGGCATCTCTTGTAGTTTGGTCAGCATTTGGTAAATTAATATCAAACTTTATTGTTGGCTTCATTAATTTATCTGTCATCATTAGTTTGCATTCTACTGGCACACGTCTATTACTTTCGTCAGCAGGATATACAGATTTTAAAGGCGTTTTTAAATTATAAATAGCATTAATATTAATATCAGCATTAAAAGGGTCACCAGTCCACTGTATTGAACCTCCTCTTTCGATTTTGAAGTTTCGATTAATAACGTTTTGTAGGGTAAATAAATAGTTGCCTTTTTCAACAATATAATTGCCAAACATTGTAAAATCTCCTTTTGTATCAATATTCATTTTAATTATTCCATTGCCAGAACCTGTAATTGCATCTCCAACCTTCGGGTCAAACATCATTTGTATTTCAGCATCAGGAGTCAATTCTAATTCAAAAGCCATCTCAATTCCTGACAAATCAAGTTTCTTTTCAATATTTTTCTTTATGCTATCGTTATTTAAAAACTCAATAAAATTATTAGAAGAAATTTCTTCTGCGCCGTAAAGTGGAATAACGAAGAAGGTTCCTTTCTCACTTACAGCAGCAATATTAAATGAAACATTATTCAAATCGCCTGCAACCTTTATATTGCCGCTCGCAAAAGCTTTACCATAAAAGGTTTCATTTTGAGAAGCTGTAGTATTTAGGCACATTAATTTAGTGGCCTTAATATTAATTTTATACTTTAAATCTTTAAAAAAATCGTGCAAAAAAGTACCGCTTGCTATTCCCTTATTGCCTTTTACATCATTAAACAAAATGTCGTTGAAGGATATTTTATTTTCTTCAAATTTCACAATACCATTGAAGGAATAATTAGTATTTAGGTAGTCAATTTTGAAAGAAGATTTTTGAAGTTCAAGAGTCCCTTCTAAAATAGGTTCTTCAGCCGTACCCTTTAATATTAAATCACCAGATACAAATCCATTGATATTACTAAATATATCTTTTGTATAAATCTCAGCGTATTTTAAACTGAATTTATCAAGACTAACTTCCAAATCAAGATTAGAATCTTCTTTATATGGATAATAATATCCTCTAGTGCTTAATACTGTATAATCACCTTTTAAAAATTTACCATTAATTGCAATTGATTCTTTGGCGTCATTATAAACACATATCAAAGAACCATTGCCAAGAAGTTCATTATTTATTTTAAAATCGGCCAATGAAATACTAGCGGTAAAGATAAAGTTGTTATTCGAAAACCC
>JBEIDK010000044.1:0-20885 GCA_040383485.1 Flavobacteriales bacterium | reverse complement strand
TAAAGCTTGTTGTTACATTAGTTGATGTATTATACGAAATACTTATTCCATAACTATTGTTTCCTAAATTATTAGTAACAATATTATAAATAGGATAACCTTCTCCATAAATCCATTGGTTGAAATAATAAGTTAAATCAGTTCCAGAAGCCAATTCGAAATGTTGTTTCAAATCGGCTGGTGTTGCAAATTTATAGGCAAGATTTACATCATTTAAATAGTTACGACATGCACTAAAAAAAGCACTATCACCAATTATATACCTTAACTGATGCAAAACCATAGCTGCTTTGTTATAGGTCAATCTTCCATCAAACATTCTATTAATATTTGTAGTGTCAGCAATATATACAGAGCCACCCAATTCGCCCATTGCGCTTTGCATACGCCCTGTTAAAAATGGTTTCCAGTAAAAGCCAGTGCCCGAATATTGGTAAGCAATACCGCTTAAATAAGTAGCAAAACCTTCATTGAGCCATAAGTCATGCCACGAAGCACATGTAACTTTGTTACCAAACCAATGATGAGCTAATTCATGCGCCGAAATTTCATGGTTGTAACTTCCCATGAAGGTTATTGTTTGGTGCTCCATACCTCCACCAAAATTAACTTGTGCCATTCCATATTGTTCATTCTTAAATGGGTAATCTCCAAATATTGAATCGAAAAGGTGCAATATATTTGGTAAACTTTGTGCACCATTCATCCAGTTGGCATCATCCTCAGGATAAGTAAAATTCTTGATAGCCATACTGTAACCATTTCCATTATAAATGGTAGAATTTTCTGTATAATTTGTTACTGCAAAAGCTAATAAATAAGTTGCAATAGGATATTTGTGTTTGTAAACAAAGGTACTGTAAGTTCCAATTGTAGCAGTATTCACAAGTAATCCATTTGCAATAGCTTTGTATTGAGATGGGCAGGTAATTTCAATTTTTACTGAATCAATTTTATCCTTTAAGTTGTTTATAGATGGCATCCAAGTTGAGGAACCATAAGGTTGGCTTAGGGTGCTAATAATTGGATTATTATTGTGCATTGATTGGTTAAAAGAACCAAGACCAGTTGTGGATGGTACACCATGATAAACTATATTAATACTATCTAAACCATTTGAGTTTTGAGGCAAAACAATATTAAAATAATCAGAAGGGGTGTAGTAGTAATTACTAATATTTTGCTGATGATATATAATTGAATCAATAATTAAGTTATTAGCAAAATTGAGTATTAAGGTGTCTGTATTGCTTATTGAATTAAAGCAGTAGGTAACGCTGCCATTAATATATTTAATATTTGGGTCCACAGAAAATTTTAAATGACCATAATTAAAATTCACCTGAGCATGAAAAGAAGTACTATAGTTAATAATAAAAAAAAGTACAAATGCAGTTTTTTTCAATTTTTTTTGAATTAGATAAATAACATAAACTATGAAATTAGAATAAAATTTATACTTTAGTAAAAACAAGTCACCTTGAAATTAACAAAATTAAATTTTCCTGAGTACGAGTTTAGCTTTAAATCGCTTAATAAGCAAAAATATATTTTTGATAGGTTTAGAAAAAAACACGTTGTACTTACGCCCGAAGAATGGGTGAGACAGAACTTGGCTAATTACTTGACCATACAAAGAAAATGCCCAATTTCATTGATGGCACTTGAGGTTGGACTTGAACTAAACACTTTGAAAAAGAGAGCAGATTTAATTGTCTATGACAGACATGGAAAACCATTATTGATTGCCGAATGCAAAGCACCAGGAGTAAAAATAACGCAAGATGTTTTTGACCAGATTTGTGTTTATAATCTTTCTTTAAAGGTACCTTACTTAATTGTAACGAATGGCATAAATCACTATTTCTGTAAAATAGATGTAGAAAAAAAAGAATTTGGTTTTCTTGAGGTAATTCCTGAATATGGATTGTTGATTGTTGAATAAGTTTATTGATGAGAACCATAGGATGGTTTTACTTTCAATTTAGTAGCAAATTATCTTGTACATATAAGAGTAGTATAAAAAAAAGGCTGAGTCAATTTTTCTTTTTTTGAGACAGCCTCTTTAGGTTAAACATTATTTTACAACTACTAATTTTTGAGTTTTAGACCACTCGTTATTTATATAAAATTGATAAAAATAAATACCAGATGAAACATTCAATTTAATGTCTTCATTTGGGTTCACTATTTCATTGTAAACAATTGTGCCATCAGCACCAAATATTTTTAATTTTAAACTAAAAACATTTGTAAAATTAGAAACCTTAAAAATGCCATTGCTTGGATTTGGAATTAACTGCAACTTAAGAATTTCTTTTTCTGTGTATAAACCCACCGTACAAGGGTTTTGCAAAACATTTACAGTTACAGTGTCATATTTTATGCTACTGCATTGAGTTTGTGTAAGTACATAAGTAGTGGTTTGTAGGGGGCTTGCTTTGGGGTTAGCAATGTTGGGATTACTTAGGCCTGTACTTGGTTGCCAGCTATAAGTAATTTCTTCTATTGGTGATACTCCCAATTGTGCGCTATCTTGAACATTAGCGCAAATGTAGCTTTCATAGCCAGCATCGACATCTTGTAATTCTATTATACTTATATCGTCATAAAAATAATATGCTTGTAAAGCAATGGTGTCCAATGAAACTGACATAGAAATTGAATTTACTGGTAAATAACACCCTAAAGTCAAATATTCTTCTGTTCCATTTGAAGTATAAATACCAAAAATTTTTGTCCAATTTAAAGTGTCGGAAATTAATTGACCTTGAGTGTTTTCAATTGCAGCAATAGCATATACAGTATCCATTGTATTGCAATCAGCCATTATTGGTTGAGGACTTAAATATGCACCTATTTTATCTATAAAACCACCAGTATTATTAATGTCATTAAATGGCATAGTATAAAATGAAATACAATATTGTTTATTGCTAATTAGTTTTGGAATATGAGTAAATATTGGTTCTCTGTAATAATATGAACTGTCATAAATTGTAATACCAGCACCAACAATATTATTTCCAGTTCGAGCAGGTCTATAACAATTAGAACTTTGGAAAAGGTAAACAAATGGAATATTTAGACCAGAAGAAATACTTGAACATGAAGAAAATAATTCACTACTAACGCCACACCATCCTTGTGCAAGATTTAGTTGACCATAATTGGTAGGACAAGAATCTACTATTTCAAAACTATTATTATAAACTAAATTTTGACAGTAAGTTTTTGTATGGCAGGAAATTATAAAAATCAAAATAACTGAAATTCTATTCCTTGCTGCCGCAAGCGTCCCGCTTGTGTGCCAATATCTTATGTTTCTTTTATTTTGTAGCATTCTCATTTTTTTAGCCGCCACAAGCGGGACGCTTGCGTTAGCGTTGTTGTTTACTATTTATCTACTATAACCAATTTACCATTTATAACTCTACCATCTGCCAACACTATTTTGTAGAAGTAAGCCCCACCCCTGCCCTCCCCAAAGGGGAGGGAGGTGTTAGGCGTATAATTGTTTTCGGCAAAAATAATTTGTCCTAAGGCGTTGTATAGTGCTACACTACTACCAGCAGGTAAATTTAGTATTACAAAACTATTGCCTTTGCCAATAAACTGCGGATTAGGAACTATAATTGGCAATTCTTCTTTGATTTTGAAAGTAACGATAAC
The DNA here is from genome assembly GCA_040383485.1 of Flavobacteriales bacterium. Classification (GTDB taxonomy): domain Bacteria; phylum Bacteroidota; class Bacteroidia; order UBA4408; family UBA4408; genus JBEIDK01. The sequence continues at coordinate 17,213 of JBEIDK010000044.1, read as the reverse complement.
GGTATCATATACCACACAACCATCAACAGTAAATGCGCTTAGCACATATTTTTGATTTTTAATTTTTGAACTATGAACTTTAATATTTTGTGTATTTGCTCCTGTGCTCCAATTGTATTGAGTAAAGCCCTCAAGGGCGTTAATTAATAAGGTATCGCCAACATAAATGGTAGTATCATTTTGATGTATAATATTATTGGGTAGGCTTACTTGGCTAATTACAATAGTATCTGTTTGTAAACCACAAGCACTTTGTGCGGTTGCCCAATAGGTGCCAGGCTCATTAATAGCTGTTGCATTGCTGGTTGCTCCATTGCTCCATTGGTAATTATATAAATTGGTGTTATTAATACTCAATTGCTTTACAAAATTGTAGCAATATAATGTATCGTTGCCGAGGTTAAAGGTGCAGTCGTTAGGGTTTACCACTTTTATAGTAAAGGTATCGGTAATGGTGCCGCATGCATTGGTTGCAGTTACCCAATATTTACCTGCTTGTGTTATGGTTATGCTATGCGCAGTATCGCCAGTACTCCACATTATATTGTTAAAATCAGGGTAAATACTTAGCACTTTACTTATGTTGCCAGTAGTGCATATAGTAGTATCATTATTATTAGTAGTTAATGCCCTTACTTCTATTACGCTCACATCGTCTAATAGGTAGAAAGAATAGCCATACCAGGTATTCACTGTCCAATTAGGTAAAATAGTCGTATCAGTAATAGCTTGGCTTTTAAAGTTGCCTATTGTAAGGTATTGTTCTGTGCCGTTGGCTTTAAAAATACCTTTAACCTCAGTCCAACCTATGCGTTGAGTTAGTGGATTGGTTACAGGGTTATTCTCTACCTGCGGAAATATATTTTGAGTTGAGATATCTATATTGTTCTCATTGATGCTATCAGTCGAAAAATAAAATCCAAAATCATTGCATGCTATATATGATGAGTCTGCCATACTTAAGTATCCTGTTGTACAATAATTCTTATTTTTTTTTAACTTTTGTAGCAATCTTATCCATGTTAAACTCCTTCCTAGTCCTAAACCTGTATTATAAGTAAATAAATATATACAACTATTACCGCTATGAGGAAATTCAAATCCATCAAAATGGTCTGGCAAATGGTGTGCATAATCTTGAGTGCAAGTATGCATACCAGGTGCTGCACCAATTGCATTAGTTAATGCCAACTTATGCCAGGGTTTATTTAAGGAATCACTAAATGGGTCAAATAAGCCACAAGAATCGCTAATTGTAAAATTAAAACTTGGGTTTGGTACAAGGTTAACTTGCCCATAACAATGGGTAATTAAATAAGTAAATAATAATAATAATTTAAACTTCTGCATTATATAAAAAGCATCTCGGCGAAGCCGAGATGCTAATAATTAATTACTTAATAATGGTAAACTTTTGAGTGTGTTTAGCAACTCCATTTACTGTAATTGTTACAAAATATAAACCTTGACTCAGTTCTTCTAAGTTTATAAAATTGATGTTATTACTTGTATTGGTAGTTTCACTTAATACACTTTTTCCGATAGAATTATAAATAATTAAATCTATTTTATCTTTCAATGTCCAATTGCCAGATATGTTCAAAACATCATTAGCAGGATTTGGATAAATTGCAAAATCAGATTTTTCAATCATCTCAATCTCTTCATCATCATTTGGCATTGGGCTTAAGCCAAACGAAAAATTATCAATATCTATTTCAAAACCTAGTACTTCCATTTTTCTATTTTTCTAATAAAACAACTTTCCCATTAATTACTCTACCATCTGACAACACTATTTTATAAAAATAAATTGCACTTGAAGTAAAATCTAAGGTAAAATCATTCACATAATTACTGTTTACGAGCATTTGTTGCCCCAACGCATCATACAAATAAACACTGCTATTAGCAGGTAAATTTATAATAATTAAACTATTGCCTTTGCCAATAAACTGCGGATTAGGAACTATAATTGGCAATTCTTCTTTGATTTTATAAGTGACTGTAAGGGTATCATAAACTACACAACCATCAACAGTAAATGCGCTTAGTACATATTTTTGATTTTTGATTTTTGAACTATGAACTTTAATATTTTGTGTATTTGCTCCTGTGCTCCAATTGTATTGAGTAAAGCCCTCAATGGCGTTGATTAACAATGTATCCCCAACATAAATGGTAGTATCATTTTGTTCTATAATATTATTTGGTAGGCTTACTTGGCTAATAATTATGGTATCGGTTTTTAAGCCACACGCGCTATGCGCAGTTGCCCAATAAATGCCAGGCTCATTAATAGCTATTACATTGCTGGTTGCTCCATTGCTCCATTGGTAATTGTATAAATTAGAGTTATTAATACTTAGTTGTTTTACAAAATTGTAGCAGTATAGTGTATCGTTGCCGAGGTTAAAGGTGCAGTCGTTAGGGTTTACCACTTTTATAGTAAAGGTATCGGTAATGGTGCCGCATGCATTGGTTGCAGTAACCCAATATTTACCTGCTTGTGTTATGGTTATGCTATGCGCAGTATCGCCAGTACTCCAGAGTATGTTAGTAAACTCAGGGTAAATACTTAGTGTTTTGCTTATGTTACTTGCAGTGCATATAGTGGTATCGACATTGTCAGTAGTTAATGCCCTTACTTCTATTACACTAACATCGTCTAAAAAATAATAAGCCTGTCCATACCAAGTATTCACTGTCCAGTTGGGTAATACTGTTGTATCAGTTATCGCCTGACTTTTAAAATTACCTATTGTAAGGTACTCTTCTGTGCCATTTGCAGTAAAAATGCCTTGTACTTCTGTCCAACCTATGCGCTGTGTGAGGGGATTGCTTATTGGGTTATTTTCTACTTGTGGAAATATGTTCTGTGTAACAATATTTAAATTATTCTCATTAATGCTATCGGCCGAAAAATAAAATCCAAAATCATTGCAAGCTATGTAAGCTGAATCTGCCATGCTTAAAAAAACATTAGAACAATAGTGTTTGTTCTTTTTTAGTTTTTTAAATAGCCTAACCCATGTGAAACTTCTCAACTCGCCTGTGCCAATACTATAATTACTTAAAGCTATGCAGCTATTGCCAGAGTGTGCAAATTCATAACCATCAAAATTGTCAGGTAAATGATGAAAATAATCTTGGCTACAAGTATGGTAAGATGGAGAGGCACCGATGGCATTACTTAGGGCAAATTTACGCCAAGGTTTATTTATTGAATCACTAAATGGGTCAAATAAACCACAGGAGTCACTTGTTGTAAAATTGAAACTAGGGTTTGGTACAAGATTAATTTGTGACTTTGCACTTAAAGCAATAAATAGAAATATAAAAATAAATACTTGTTTCATTATTAAAAAGTCATCTCGGCTAAGCCGAGATGACTTTGATTAATTGTTATTTAATTATTGTTAGTTTTTGAGCTTTTTTAAATTCACCATTTTCGAATATGCGAATAAAATACAGTCCAGATGCAAACTTGCTAAGGTTTATTTTAGCCAGTGTTTTATTTGAAATGTCAGTATTTAAAACAGCATTACCAAGATTGTCAACTATTGAAACGTTAATTATAACATTGTTATTCCAATTACCTTCAATAATTAAAATATCATTTGCTGGATTCGGATAAATATTATAATTATTTGTTTCAATTAACTCAATCTCTTCATCATCATTTGGCATTGGGCTAAAACCAAACTCAGTAGCTGGTAAAGGCTGTATAATGTTGCTGCTACGGTTGCCACTTCCCCCATTAGGCATATTGCTTTGTTCGCAACTGCTAACATATAGGGTAGGCACAAACTCAAATTTACGCAATAAACCACGGGCATAGTGCACCGCAGGGCCATATATTGCTGGACAAAGCTGCGCTACATTTACCAAATATGCCATGCTACTGCTATCGGGCATGCTATCTACATTTATGCTATAAATATTTAAATACTGTTCGTTTACCTCTCTAAAATACTCTTCGAGAGGGTTGTTGGCTACAATGCCACTATTCATTTGTTTTAGCACTGCCATACCAATACATTCTTGATATACGCTATCGGTCATTTTTCCTCTAATTTCTTCGAGCTGTACTATGCTTGCAAACTCCATACTATTTAATAATGTTTGCACCTCTGAGTTTATTTGGGCTTGGCTAGGGTCATCAATCAATTGTTTGTATAGGTTATATTTTTCCCACCAGGCGGCACTTAGCTCAGGCGTAAGGGTAGCCTCGGTAGCTATTATGGGTTCGCCATTGCCTTGTGGCGGTGCCGAAATATGAATATTAAAATTATTGGCTCCGCTGCTGCAATTTGAGTTGTATGCCCCTCCACCTAATACAACATTAATGCTTTGCTGTCCTACTGTACCAGGCTTTAGAATATTGGTTTGATTTTGAGCAGTAAGTGGAGTAACTGCGTTATTCCAAAACGAGTACGCCGAAAATTGCGAAGGATTCATGCCACATCCTGGGCATTGTACCTCGCTCCAGGTACTATAGTTGTTTGAGTTAGGGAAGTTGGGTACATATAACCTAGAGTTTTGTGCTTGGTAGTTCGTTGGAATGTTTGCCGACCACCAATCGAAACGGGTATGATAAAAAGTACCTTGTGGGTAGCTACCCGTCCAAAAGTTGCGGTTGGCAAGCATTGTAGTACCGCTCATGGTAAATTGTTCCCCAATGCGTCCATTGTGCACCCATAAACCAAAATAGTTGTTGTCCATTCTGTTTTTTCTTACCCTATTATCTTGGTTAAGGTTACCATTTATACCAAAGCCACTGTTAAAACCATCAAATCGTAAACCAATACCAGTATGCGATACAGCATTACATTCAATAATATTATTAATACAATCGCTTACCCATACACCTTGCGTCCACCAATTCCATTGGTTGGCAGCCAATACAGTATTATCTAAAATTTTTAGGTTTTTGCAGGCGGCAGCTTTTATACCAGCACCCAAACTAAGTTGTTGGTTGGCATTATTGAATGGTACCGTAAATAAACCTACATTATTTTGCAAAATAGTTAGGTTCTTAACATTGTTGCAATCAATACCAATACGGGTTTTGTCAATAATATTACTTCTTATGTCTGTAATGCAGTTAAGTGTAGTTGCATTTGTATTGGGTTCAGTAATACTAATGGCTGTGGTATACTCATAACCTAAACTTAGGTTAATACCCGATGTTTGGTTAAATGAATTTTGGTCAATTGTTTTTTTACACAAATTATTATTGTTTAGTTTAATGTAAATGTTGTTAATATTATCAAATATATTTGAGAAAATAAAATGTCCTAAAGAATTATCAACCAAATTGTTTTCAAGGTTAATACCCGTATTAGACATGTTATAAATTTTATTAGACCTAATATCGGTATTTATATTTGTTCTTAAATCAATAGCATTCACACCATTATAGATAATATTTCTGTCTAAGGTATTTTGCCCACCTATGGTTGCTTTGGTTAAATTAGCGGTAGTAGCAGTTGTGTAGCCCCTTCCACAAATAGCAGTGCCTTTAAGGCATGGGCACACATAAGTAGTACTTGCATTATTATTTAAAATATTTCGGAACTCATTATTTTTAATAACCACATTACTCTGCTTATAATTAATACCGTAAGTGGCTCTTTCAAATATATTTTTACCAATCAATGTACCATTACCAATATTAATGTTGTCAACATTATTAATTTCGATACAAACGGCCGGTAATAAATTAGCATAAGGTAGGCCAAGAGTATTGCCAGGGCTAGTTGGAGTAACCGAACATGTGAACAAGGTACCATCTTGAATTATTCCTGGATATTGGAGTGTGTGTGCGGAGTTGGTATAATTGGAAATGGTAATGTGTTTATAATTTTTATTAAATACCGAATTATTATTAACGTTTATTATACCACCATTTGATGAGCTAATGGCATTAATTCCATCTTGTATGGTAGTATGTATAACATTTAAAGATGAAGTTGGAAAATTTACATATATACCATCCCACATTTTAGTACATGCTTTAACCACACAATTGTTAAGCGTGAAATTAATACCATTTGATACATTTATTTTTGCATTTGGCAACATTACAACATCAATATTAAGTAAGGTAAGGTTTTGTGTAATGTTTAATACACCACTTACATATATAGTATTTAGAGCTCCTTGAGTGTTAACAATTGAACTTGTTGAATAACTGGTAAATGAATTTACTCCATCAAAATAATAAATAGTTTTAATTGGGTCAGGTGGGCATTCGCACCTAAACACTCGCAAGGTGGTTGATTTTGAGCACCCGTTAGCACTTGTAGCTGTTAATATTACATCACCTTCCCAATTCTGATAATTGCAAGTAATACTATTGCCATTACCTGTTAAGTTAGTCATGTTTGAACCTCCAATAAATACTATAGACCAAGTGTAAGTAATACCAACTTGTGGATTTGTAACAGTGTATGTTTGACTTGAATTACAACTTGTTAACGGACCTGTAAATGCTGGTGCTGCTGGACTTGGAATACCAGTAATAGTAGCATTAGCAATACCAATACATCCTGCCAAAGAATATGCAGAGTATGTAATCGAATAAGTAATTGGTGCATTTGGCGTAAATGTTAGTCCGTTTTGACCCATGTTATAAGGTGGCATATTGTTACTGACCAACCATTGCTGGTTAGTAAGTGGGGTAATATTTGATGTTGGTGTTAAGTTAACTTGTTGCCCCACACAAATAGTTTGAGAAGGTATTGTAATGGTAGGTACAGGATTTACGAACACTGTAACATTATCCGTTGCTACCATAATGTTAGTTCCATTAGTATATGTTACAATAACAGTATATGTAGTAGTAGAAGTAGGACTTGCAATAGGATTTGCAATAGTTGTGCTACTTAAACCAGTACTTGGACTCCATAGAAATTGAACTTTAGTAGGATCATTGATAGGACACAAGGAACCTATAGTTGCAGAGCTGCCAAGACAAATTGTCTTATCAGGGCCAGCATCAGCAAGTGGCTGAACAATAAAATCGTCGAAAAAATAATATGCATTTTTAAATTGATTATAATTTGGATCGGTTAGGTTTCCATTAAATGCAGATGTGGTTTGAATATCGCCTGGTAAATATTGTGTACTTGTATTAAGATTATAATGGATACAAATATCTTTTTCAGTTCCATCAGCAATATATGCTCCAGAAACTTTAGTCCAGTTTGTCATATCTGTAATAAAGTTTGTTACACATACATCACAACTCAAATTATTGGGGCTTCCAGTCTGTGTTGCATCACGGAATGAGAGGCCCCAATTTTTTAATGCGTACTCTGATTTATCGTATAAATTTGTATTAAATGAAATATAATATTTTTGTGTAGGCGTTAAATTTAATGTTTGGGTAGTATAAAACCATTCACGTCTATTATTTGGGTTCACTTCCAATAATGCTGCACCAATATAAGCATTCCCTGTGTTAGCATTTTGAAAGCCATTAAGTACATTTGGAATAACAAAACCATTAATGTTCTGTGGATTACTGGTAAATAAGTCTGAAGTATTAAGATTTAAAATCCCAACGGTTTCTAAATTACACCAACCAGGCAAATAACCTACTTGCCCTTGCGCTGAAACATCACTTGAAGGGTTATCCATTGCACCGTTTAAAATTAGGTTACAAGGCGTTGTAGTGCCAATACTAGAAGTAATTGTTGTACATGCTGGCGCTGTAGTTGTAAGTGTAGCTCCAGGGTTAAAAAACTGAGATTGAATATTACCAGTGTTACTGACACTTACAACTAATGAGCTTGTATTACTGCTACAACCATCTTGAGAAGTAGCAGTAAGCGTATAATTGGTCGTAGCAGTTGGGCTCGCTATTGGGTTCAGAATGGTTGCATTTGATAATCCTGTTGTGGGTGACCAAACAAATGTAGTATTTGTACTTACACTTCCGTTTAAAGTAGTATTGCCCCCAGTATTTATTGTCACATTATTACCAGCATTTGCAAATACCTGTTGAGCATAGCTGGAAGGGTTCACCATAAAGTTGATAATACTTGGTCCAGGTATTACATCTCCTTCTAGGCCGTTAGGTCCGCCAATGGTAGGTGTAGTGCAGCCAACTCCAACTAATGTTTTTGAGAAATTTGTCCATCCATTGTTGGATGCATTGCTGGCAATTCCATTTATAGTAAATCCATTTACTATGTCAAAATCTAATTCTTGTGGAAAAACAAATTGAGAAGGGCCTGAAAAATTGAAGGAATTGCATAATGTGCCACTAGTAGCATTGTAAACTAGCCACACTAAATTTGAGCCAGGATTACTACTACCATTGCTTGAGCTACCAATAACATGAACATATCCTTGTTCTTCATATAAATCACCTCCTGCATCAAATTCTTGATAATCTGGATTGTCAAATTCTTGAATCCAAATTGGATTAGCTGAACTTGTTAATGCTAATGTTAGAATATTTGTTGCACCACCTACTTCTGCCTTATGCGTACCAACAATATAAATTCCTGAACTACTTACATGCAGTCCAGTTGCAATTTCATCATCAATGTCAGCGTGATAACCATCATAGGTGTACATTAAATAAGTAGTACCTGCAAGTGTTACATACAAATTAATGTCGTAGTTGCAGTTGGCGTTTTTTTCTGACTTTACAGTATAAATATTAGAACCTATTGATTGGGAATAATTAACTACATTAATTTCTGGTGCAGGTTGTAAGGTACCATTTTGATTAAAGGTGGTTTGCGCTTTACTTATTATCGAAATAAATAATAATAAGCTAAGTATTATTTTGTTTATTTTTTTCATGTAAAATATTTTTAAATGTTTGAATTAATTTCAGAATTAATTTATATCGAAAATTAACCGTTGGCTTTGTTCTATTGGGGATATACTTAAAAAGTTTCCAAAGCTTTTGATACAATCCCTAATGAGCATATAGGCAATGTAGCGTAAGAACAAAGCCTAACTGACTGCTGGGTGTGAGGGGAAAATATATTTAGATGTTTGGATGTTTTGTTTCATAAACGGAAATAAAAAAAGCGCGGAGCTTTAATATTACCTGTGAGGCACCTAGGAGAGCCTGTAGAACCATATTAAGCACCCGCGCCATGCGCGGGCATTATTGATGGTTCTACACTACTATTTCGAATTTTCCTAGGATTCCACAGGTACTGCTAAACGCTATATTTTTAAAATTTAATTTTTACATGCTTTTGTTCTTTAACTATTTTTATCAAAAATAACATTATATAATTATCAAATACAAATAATTATTCAGTTTGGAAAAAAGATAATATTGGTTGCCTAATTAATCTGAACAGTTACTAATACTTATAATCACTACTAGCGATTGAAATCCTAGTCTAAATCTTTTATCAGGAAACATTTGCTTCGAATAAATCAATTAGCATTCTCTATACTTTTCTTAATGGGTTTCTTATATTTTATTAGGCGATTGCGTAAACGATAATTTGCTTTGAGCATTTATTTTTAAAACAAGTACAGGCGCAATTAAGAGTAGTAGTTTCTTTTTTTTATTTTATTTTATTCAAGAAAATCATTTACGAAAGTAAACAATCACTATTTAAAAATAAGCACTTTTTTATATATTTCACTCTTTCCTCCTGTTAATCTAACAAAATAAAAACCATTTTCTATTGCTGAAACATCATAGGTTTTTGTAAAATATTCTTCATTTATTTTACCTTCAAGCACCTTCACTTCTTGTCCTAAAGTATTTACAATACTTATTTTTTGAACATTAAAATTAGTGTTTGAAATTGCTAATGTGAGTTGTTTTGCATCTGAATTTAAAAATAAATTTATATTGATTGAACTGCTTTTTTCAATTAAATCAACAGTTACATTATTTACACAATAGGTAGTGTCAATGCAACCTAAATAAGTAATTTCAACAGCATAAGGCCCAGCATTTAAATCTTGAACATTGCTAGGCTGATAGATATTAGTTGTAAAGCCCGGCACTAAGCTATACCCATTTCCGCAATCTAACCATCTATATGTTGCATTAGTACTATTAAAGTTTGATTGGATATAAATAGTTTGAACATCCATAGTATTATCAATTAAACCCGAACATAGTTTATATTCAGCCATAAAAATATCACTCAGTCCATTGCTTGAGGCCGTGTTTGTAGGTATTTCAAAATCAAAATCTACCGCATTACTTGAAAAATTACCACCTAATAATATTCTATTTTCTTGCGCAGCTATAGTAATACCTGCATCATCAGCAGCAGCTCCTAAATTATAAGCAAAAGACAAGTCGGCATTATTTGAATATTTTGCAAAAAAAACATCTTTTGCCCCATTAGAATTTAGTACTGAGGAACTTAAATTATTAGGGTCAAAATCTACATTATTGCCCAAAAAATTACCAGTAATATAAATATTTGAATCTGCATCCAATGCAATATTAGCAGGTACTTCGTCAAGTAATCCGCCAAAACTTTTTGCGTAAATATAGTTACCTGTGTAATCATATTTTGCAATAAATGCATCTAAAGCACCATTAGAGGTTAAGTTTGCAGTACTAGTTGTACTAGGGTCAAAATCTACAGTACCCGAAAATGTGCCGGCCACATGTAGGTTATATTTTGCAAAATTAAGTCCGGTAAACTTTCCTGGCTCTAAGGCATTGATATTTATGTTAGGACCTAAATTTTTAGCATACTTTAAACCAAAACCAGGATGAGAATATGACACTAAATAGGTGTTGGTAGCAAAGCTTCCCGAACTAAGAAATGTATTTACTGTATCAGGACCATTGCCAAATGGAGGAGCTACATCTATATCAAAGTCAACTGTAGTATTAAATTTTCCAGCAATAAATATTTGTTGCTTATCGGTTGTAAAAACCTTATCGCATGTAATAGCATTAGTACCAATAATAGAACCTGTATATTGCGGAGTGCCGCCATTACCATTAATTTTCTGAATAAAAATTCCCTTTCCATTACCAGCTACCAAAGTATCAGTAGCACCTTGAAAACCATTAATAACTACTGTACCTCTAAAAGTTCCAGCAAAGAAAATTTGTTGGTTATTGTTAACCATCGAAAAACCAGTAGCCATATCATCAGAGGTTCCACCCAAAGAGGTTGCATATCCGTTAGTGTTATCGTAAGTTCCGTTAGCTTTAATGCGCGCAATAAATGCATCGTAACCACCTTTTGAAGTTCTGTTTACCGATGCCGATGCCGATGGGTCAAAGTCAACAGTTCCTTTGTATGAGCCGCAATATACAATGCTCCCCCAATTATCAATATGTATTTCTTTAGGAATAATTTCAACAGTACTTTTTATTTGAACAGCCCAAACAAAAGCACCAGTATTTGAGTATGAAGCAATAAATAAATCTTTTTGACCAATGGCAGCACCTAACTTAAAAGTGCCAGTTGCGCTAGGGTCAAAGTCAACAGTATCTGAAAATAAACCCAATACAAATATACTACCTTGATTATTGTAGGTTGTAAAAGTAATTTCATCTATGCCCGTACCCCCAAAAGTATTTTTAAAGTTTAAGATTGGTTGTGAGTTTGCCATAAACCCAAACAAAAAAAGTAAAAGTGTAAAGTAATTTTGTTTCATTTTTGATTATGTATAAATTTAATGTAAAAATATACATTAGGAGTTAGCTGAATATAACATCAAAGTAGTATTTTAAAATCTGAGCTAAGACATGAATAAGTATTAAATAAAAAGCAGTTAGTATTGATAGAAAGCATGATATAATAAAAAGTTAATTTTTTTATTCAGTTTTACTCTTCTAAATAGGCAAGGTTTTAACTTTTTGTAAAATAGACTTTTTTGAGTTTCCAAAATTTTTATATATTCGCAACAAATAAATAAATCGAAATACGAATCAGGCAAAAATTGAAGATTTAGGTATTTGACAAGACAAAAAATGATTTTATATACTCTCAATATATTATTTATTTACAGTACTAATCCTATTGTAAAAACTTAACATAAATCATATCATTTGATTTATAAAGTCTGTCGAGCCCAAAGCACTTTTTTGCCATAATAATTACAAATTATGGACATTTTATTATATATTGTTTTTATTATAGTTGGGGTTGCAATAGGTTACTTTGTAGCATCATCACTATTAAAAAAACAAGCAGCAGCAGATGCTGAAAAAATCAAACAAAAAGCCTTGCAAATGCAAGCAGAAGCAGAAGCTAAATTAAAAGATGCCGAAAGTAAAGGCGAAATTCTGAAACAAGAAAAGCTTTTGCAAGCCAAAGAAAAGTTCCTTCAACTAAAGACTGAACATGAAAAACAACTTGCCGAAAAAAACAATGCCTTTCAAGAGCGTCAGCAAAAGTTAGTGGTTGAAGAAAATAAACTAAAGCAAAAAGATACCACCTTAGCTCAAAAAATTGAAGAGGCTCAAAAAAAGCAAGCCGAAGCTGATTCAATAAAGCAAACGATGCAAATTCAGATTGAGAACCTGAACAAAAAGCAAGCAGAAGTTGACAAATTCCACCAACAGCAAGTTCGCCAGCTTGAAACTATTTCAGGATTAAAAGCTGAAGATGCCAAAGCACAGTTAGTAGAATCACTAAAAGGTGAAGCTAAAACGATGGCAATGAGTCATATTAAAGACATCATGGAAGAGGCTAAGCTAACAGCAAACAAAGAAGCCAAGAAAATCGTTATTCAAACCATACAACGCGTTGCCACTGAGCATGCCGTTGAAAATTCTGTTACAGTTTTCAATATTGAAAATGATGATGTAAAAGGACGCGTTATTGGGCGTGAAGGAAGAAATATAAGAGCATTAGAAGCGGCAACAGGTATTGAGTTTATTGTTGACGATACTCCTGAGGCAATTATCCTTTCTGGGTTTGACCCTGTACGTCGTGAAATTGCTCGTTTAGCGTTGCATCAGTTGGTTACTGATGGACGAATACACCCAGCTCGTATTGAAGAGGTTGTTGAGAAAACACGCAAGCAAATTGAAGATGAAATAGTAGAAATTGGCAAACGAACAACTATTGACCTAGGTATTCATGGATTAAACCCAGAATTAATTAGGATGGTTGGACGTATGAAATACAGAAGTAGTTACGGACAAAACTTGTTGCAACACAGTAGAGAAGTTGCCAATCTGTGCGCAACTATGGCTGCCGAGTTAGGATTAAATGTAAAACTTGCAAAACGTGCAGGATTATTGCATGATATTGGCAAAGTGCCTGACGATGCCCCAGAATTACCACACGCAATTTTAGGGATGCAGTTAGCAGAAAAATATAAAGAACATCCTGAAGTGATAAATGCAATTGGCGCCCATCACGATGAAATAGAGATGACTAGTATGATTTCTCCAATAGTTCAAGTTTGTGATGCTATTTCAGGAGCAAGACCTGGTGCCCGTCGCGAAATTGCTGAATCATATATTAAACGATTAAAAGATTTAGAAGCATTGGCGTTAAGCTATCCGGGCGTTACTAAAACTTATGCCATACAAGCGGGTCGTGAGTTACGTGTATTGGTTGAAAGCGAAAGAGTTGATGATAAAACTGCAGAGGCATTGTCATTTGATATTTCACAACGCATTCAAACAGAAATGACTTATCCAGGTCAAATTAAAATAACAGTAATTCGTGAAACTAGAGCAGTAAACTACGCTAAGTAATATTATTTAATTCAATTATTTAAAGGCCGTTTTTGATTCAATTCAAAAGCGGCTTTTTATATTTTCATAATACCATCAACTAAATTTTGCCACGAAAATTTTGATGCTTCAATAGCAACATTCTTGCTGAACTCTTCCCTCCTGTTATTGATGTAGAAATCTAAAATGCTATTTGCAATTGCATCTTCATTTACATCAACTACATAACCAATTTTGTTATGTTCAACTATTTCTGACAAACCACCAACATTGGTGACGAGCATTGGAGTATCAAATTGATATGCAATTTGCGTAATTCCGCTTTGTGTTGCAGTTATGTATGGCTGAACGACTATATCCGTTGCGCAGAAATAATTCTTAACCTTATCGCTGTCTATAAAATGATTGTGTAGAATTATGCTGCTAGTTAAATTATTCTGATTTATAAATTCTAAGGTTTCTGTTTCTAATTCATAAAACTCTCCTGCAATAATTAATTTAATATTCAAGGATCTTATTTGAGAATTTGTCATTGCTTTTAGCAAAAGCTCCAAACCTTTGTATTTTCTTATAAAACCAAAGAACAAAATAACTTTGTCTTTCATTTCTAATTGAAGATTATTTCTTGCTTCAAGCATCGGTATTTTATTGCCGAAAATATTATAGATGGGATGTGGTATAAACATTTTCCTTTTTGAAGCAGTAAAAATTTCTAATTCATTTAGTACAGTCTTGCTCATTGTAATGAATGCATCGCAACTTTTTACAAAATAACTTGTCAGAAAAGTATCGCCAAAACGCTTTTCATGAGGAATAATATTGTCTGTAATTGCAATAATTTCAATTTTTGAAAATGTTCTTATTAACCTGCAAATGGTTCCCAAACATGGAGCCATAAAAGGTAGCCAATACCTAACCACTAACTTTTTGGGGTTTAGTTTTATTATTTTATATGCTACCCAAAACCAATTAAAAGGGTTGATTGAATTGATGCAAGTATTTACGTTTAAACCTTCTGGTATTTTACCATTTTCATCGAATTGAGTTTTACCAGGAAATAAAATATTAGGATATTGTAATGAGAAAGAAAAAATAATGTTGGAGATATTATTTTTATTTAAACTAAGTGACAATGCTTCATTTAAATTTGCTATTCCTCCACGAAGTGGAAATGCAGGACCAATAATTACTACATCTGTTTCTGACATTTTACAATAATATCATTAATGGTATTTAAAATCAAATTGTTCCTGTATATTAAGTTCTTTTTTCATCTTGAATTTTACCTTCAATAAAATTATAAATTTGTTCAAGGTCATTCGGACTAAACCATGTAAATTCATGGTCTTTTTTAAACCAAGTTATTTGTCTTTTAGCATAGTTTCGTGTATGTTGCTTAATTAACTCTACTGCATTTTCTTTTGATATTTTGCCATCTAAAAAATCGAACAACTCATTGTAGCCAACAGTTTTCAATGCATAAAGATTTCTGTATAAATAAACTTCCTTGGCTTCATTTTCTAATCCATTTAACAACATGTTGTCTACCCTCCTATTAATTTGAGAATAGAGTTTATCGCGTTCTAAATTGAGTGCAATTTTAATTGATGTAAATTTTCGGTTCGCTAATTTTTTGTTCAAAAAGTCAGAATATTTTTTACCCGAGATTAAGCAAACTTCTATTGCACGCATTATCCTTTGAGGATTATCTTTTGCAATAGTTGAAAATGTAATTTCGTCTAATTCAAATAGTTTTTTTAGCAGAACTTCAATTCCAAATTTTTCATAATCACTTTTAAGCTCATTCCTAATATTTTCATCGCCATCAGGTAGTTCATCTAACCCATTTAACAAGGCATTAATATACATACCAGTGCCCCCGCTAACAATTATATATTTTTGACCATTGGCAATTTGCTCATTAATAATTTCAATTGCTTGCTTTTCAAAATCACCAGTGGTAAATAAATCATGAATAGATTGAGAATTAACAAAGTAATGCTGTACTTCAGAGAGTTCCTTATTATTGGGCTTAGCGGTACCAATGGTAATTTCCTTATATAATTGCCTTGAATCAGCATTTATAATATTACAATTTAGTTTTTTGGCTAAATCTAATGCTACTTTAGTTTTGCCTACTCCTGTAGGACCAACAATTACAATGAGTATCATTTCTTAAACTTAGGTGTAACTTATAGCGCCAGAAAATTATAGTTTAGAAACTCTATGATGCAGCAAAGTATTAGAAAAACAGAATACTTCATGATGTTTTTAGAATAGAATTCGGCTTGTTTTTTTATTGACTTCTTTCCTCTATAAGCTAGGTAAAGAAGAATAAATGATTCAACAGTAAGCACTCGTAAAAGTATGGCACTTAATTCACTTTTTTTCTCTAATTCAGTTTGGTACTTTTTTTCATCAAAATTTACAAAGTCCCAAATTTCATGATAGTAGGACCTTACACGGGCTTTTGAACGATGAGTAGATTTATATACAGCTTCCTTTAAATCCATTTTTTTTGCGTCTTGAAGTTCAATTTCTACATAAACTTTATAACCCCAAATGCCTATAAATAAAATCCCGAATATTATTCCTTGTATATAATTATACCTATTTGATGAAATTAATAACCATACCGGGAGATAGTTAATAAATAACAAAATAACAATAATTATTAAAGTTAGAAGTATCATTTCATTTATTTCTGACGCATAAATATAGAAATTGGTACACCATGAAAGCCAAATTTTTCTCTTATTTTATTTTCTAAAAAACGTTTATAAGGATCCTTTACATATTGAGGTAAATTGCAAAAAAATGCAAATGAAGGAGTTGCTGTTGGCAATTGAGTAACAAATTTAATTTTTACATACTTACCTTTCAAAGCTGGTGGAGGGTAATTTTCAATTAATGGCAGCATGGTTTCATTAAGTACTGAAGTTGTTATTCTTTTACTTCTTTCTTTATAAACATTAATAGCTGCTTCTAATGCTTGAAAAATTCTTTGCTTGTTGATTACTGAAGTGAATATAATTGGAATGTCCTTGAATGGGGCAATCTTTTGATAAATTTGTTCTTCAAACTGTTTAGAAGTATTGGTATCTTTTTCAACCAAATCCCATTTATTTACAACAATCACAATTCCTTTTCTGTTTTTTTCTGCTAGGTGAAACAAATTCAAATCTTGACTTTCAATACCATCTTTTGCATCAATCATGATGATACATACATCAGATTTTTCAATTGTTTTAACACTACGCATAACCGTATAAAACTCTAAGTCTTCATGTACTTTAGATTTTTTACGAACACCTGCAGTATCCACCAACCAAAAATCAAAACCATACCCTTGATAGCGAGTGTGAATAGAATCTCTTGTTGTGCCTGCTAATGGTGTTACAATGTTACGTTCTTTGCCTAGCAATGCATTTGTAAAAGAAGATTTTCCAACATTAGGACGACCAATAATAGCAATACGAGGCAAATCGTCAAGCATTTCAGTGTCTTGTTCCTTATCAAATGATTTTACTAAATCATCTAATAAATCTCC
>JBEIDK010000043.1:0-20927 GCA_040383485.1 Flavobacteriales bacterium | reverse complement strand
AAAATAACCATACTATTTATTGTTCTACTTGTTGGTAAAATTCAAGCACAAACGTTTACACCTTTCTCATGGCAATATCCTAAATATGGTGGACATGGACTTAATTGCGTGCGTTGGATTACCGGTCAAAAATTTATTGCCGTTGGTGATGCAGGCACCATCAATTTAAGCATTGATGATGGCACTACATGGCAAAGGGTGCAGCCATTTACGATTGTAGATTTTAAAGGTATTTTTATTAAAGATAGCCTAACTTTTTTTATTGCAGGAAGTCTGACAAATGGCAAGGGCGAAATTTACAAAACAAACGACGCAGGTCTTACATGGACTATGATTTACAACAATATGGCTATGCCGCTTAAAGACATTCATTTCCCGAATGACAGTGTAGGTTATTGTGTTGGTGATAATTCAAGAATGGCGAAAACTATCAACGGCGGAAATACATGGAGTGATATTACCAATGTTTCGAATTTAAGTGGGAACTTAAAAGCAGTTTGGTTTTTAAATTCCGATACTGGTTATGTAGGCAAAACAACAACAACAGCAGCAATGTTTAAGACTTATAATGGTGGATTAACATGGAGCCAAGTTTTTGGTTATGGTGGCACAGCATGCTACACAATTAAATTTTTAAATGACACCTTAGGTTATGCTGGGGCTTACAATAGTAGAGTTTTTAGAACCATCAATGGTGGATTAACTTGGACACAACAAACAACTTTTCAAACCAACGAAGAAATTTCAAGCATTGATTTTGCTGATTTAACGCGTGGCGTTGCAGTTACAGAATCATATATTTATAGAACTACAAACGGAACAACTTGGAGCGGTAATACTTTTTTAGGTGGAAATAAAGTTTCAGGGGCATTTTCACCAACAGGTACTGTTATTGTTGGAGATACACACGGCGGTATTTTTAAAGGAGCAAATTTTGCAACAACATATCCAAATGTAAATTCACAATCGGGCTTGCAAGCTTTTAGAAGAATAAAATTTGTTGATTCCCAAAATGGGTGGGTTGGTGGTGATGGTAATAACATTTTAAAAACTAATAATGGTGGCAACACTTGGACTGTTACAAATCCAACAACATACATTGATTATGCAAATGATATAGCTGCAATTAGTGCCTCTAAAATAATTATTGCTGCGGGTAGTAGTGATGGTAAAGTATATATGACTACTAATGGCGGTACATCATTCACATCTCAAACATTGAGCACTACCAATAGACTTACAGCAATTTCGTTTCCAACTGCATCCATTGGATATGTAGTTGGTTATAATGGCGTTGCTTTTAAAACTGTTAATGGAGGAACAGGATATACATCAATGACAACAGGCATTACAAGTAATATTGTAGAGGTATTTTTTGTTACACATCTACTTGGATTTGTTGTGAGTGAATTTGGAGAAATTAGAAAGACAATTGATGGAGGAATAACATGGAACATATTAAACGGAAGTGGAATGGGCACAACCAAACAAATATACTTTACCGATATTGCAAATGGTTACACAGTAAATAATAACGGTGTTGTATTTAGAACTACCGATGGAGGCAATACATTTGTTAATGCTGGACAAACCTGTCTACAAACACCTTTTGATATGCAATTTATAAATGATAGTACTGGCTTTGTAGTTGGTAGTTATATTAATTCATTTTGCGATATAAGTTATACTACAAATTATGGGTCTACATGGCAATCAATAAATCTCCCGTATGCATACGCCGGATGGGGAGTATATGCTTTTGATACTGCTAATGTTTATTTAGTTGGGCAGAACCAAAGTATTATTAGAATTGGAACAAATGGTGTGATTACAAGTCAACACTATATTCAAAATGACATTACTAATATATTTAAAATATATCCAAACCCAACAAAGGATATTCTAAATATTTCAATGGTTGGTATTAAAACTCCTAAAGAAAGGGAGAATGCTGTTAGCATTATAATACAAAACAACTTAGGCCAAACAGTTTACACCATACAAAATTGCAATGCTTCGGAAACTATTGATGTGAGTGCATTTGCAAAGGGAGTATATTTCGTTAGAGTAAATAATATGAGTTTGAAGTTTGTTAAAGATTAGATACAATTAAAATTATCGATTTTATTTTAATAGCTCGGTGCCTTCACTCTAAAAGGAGTTAGGCGTATTTATAAATAAATACTATCTCCTATCTTTAAAATACTTTTCAAACAAAGAACAATCACTTGTAAGTTCTTCATAATACCTTGGGTATTTATTTTTTAAATCTTGATAATATTTATTTTTACTAAAAATAATTGAATCATACTCTGTTGAGGTGCCATTCCAATTATAAGGAAATTCAAATTGTAATTTTCTCTTTTCGCATAGTCCAATCATTCTTAAGCATAGTGCTTTAAATTTTTTAGTTTTAGCATTATTAAATGCCTCAAAATAGTATTGCTTAGCTAGTCCGCATCCAAAATATTCTTCATCATCTTCTAAATAAGACCTGTAACCTGAAGATGACCAATCATAGTGTCTCATCATCCAAGCATTGCCATATTGGGTCATATTAAAATAACAATTTGCAACCAGAAAATAATAATATGCCCTTTCTTTTTCAGTTTTATTATTGGCCTGAGCTAAATATTTTATGAGCTGTTTAGTGAGTGAAAGTTTAGTAATTCTAATCGTGTCTTTTATTGGAATAAATGCTGGAGTATACTTCAATGTATAAAATGGATTTCGGTCAAAAATATTTGTTGGATTTTGATTATACTCCCAAGAAGTATAGTTCATACCCCAATAATTTTGATCAACTTTAGAGAAACTATTTAAAGCTTTGTCCAAATTATTTACTCTGATATATTTGGTTCCTAACAAATCATATAACCTTTGAAGCTCATTTCTAAGAACTGAAAATTTCCAACTACTAAATTGGTCTGTCTTTTTGTTTTGTTCAATAGCTTGAATCAAATCTTCTAATTCTTCCGGTATATAAGTGTGATTTATATATTCAAAATACTCAGAGTAATAACCGTAATAACTATCCGGATTTACTCTAACTGACTGCCAATACATTGAATTAGATTCATTATTTAAGTCATCACCATCATATTGTGACCCATTATTTAAACACGAAAACAATAGTACCGCATCCGTTTTATTTCCTTTATATTCAAGTTCTCTACCAATTGCAAACACAAATTTTTTATAATTACAATTGAATAACAATGTTGGCTTCACCTCCTCTAGAATATAAGCTTTTCCACTTTCTTGATTTGAAGTTAAACATATTGCTTTTATAATCTGCAACTCTTGATATAACAAGCTATCCTTACTCGTTATTTTACGCTCTAGGTAATTTACTTTTTGCAAGCATCTACTAAACTGCTTGGTAATAAGCAAAAGTTGCGCTTCTGCAGACTCCCATACCAATTTGTTTTCTAGCAATTTTAAATCAATACTAACAACAAAATCTAACACTTCATTTGCATAAAGTCTATCCATTTCAATTCTATTAGTAATGCTTTTTATGTTAAATTCTTCATCGCTATTGTAACTATATATTGATGGATTTAAAAGTGAATAATAAGGAGTGTAAACCCAATCTTCTATTTTATTAATTTCTCTGATGAGCAAAAAACTTAAACCCTCATACTTTGGATTTAACATATACATTTCCTTGATATATTCCAGTGCTTTATCAACCTTGTGCTTAGCAATAAACAAATACACATTAGCCCTTTCAATATTATTTGTAGCAAAATTTAAAACTTTACTAATTTGTATATTTGAATAATACATTTCATGAATTGCCCAACGTTTATCAGGAGCATTTGCAAATACTTGTGCCGCATAGTAGGTGGCTAATGCACTATCCGTTTCGGCTAATGCATTAAAATGCATACTCCAATAATATATTATATCCTTACTCTTTTCTATTTTAAATACCTCATTATATAAAGAGTTAATTCTCTTGTAGTCTTTATTATAATAGCACAATCTAATTGAGAGAAATGTATATCTTAACTTAAAAAATTTAGACCTTGTTTGCTTTGATAATGAATAAGCCTTCTCAATATATTTTTTTCTTACTTCAGGATTAAAATAATCAAACTTCTCCCAAGGATCCTCAAAAAACATATTTAAGGATTCACAATTTTTGGCAAAAGTCAAATATTTAATTGCTTCAAAGTTTTTATTGTCATAGAAATATTTAATCAATAAATTGCTAGAAGAACTATCTATGTCAATGACATTCAATTCATATATGGCCTGATAAATGGCTTTATACGGCACCTTACCCTTACAGTAATTAAACCAAAGCAAAATGTTAGGTAATGAGTCCTTCTCATTATAGGGCTCTGTAGGACTAAAAGCAGAGGCTGAATATGTAAAACCATTATAAGTATGGTAGTCAAACAACTTAGGTTTAAAAAAACAAAATCTATATTCTTCGTTATAAGGTGAGAAAGAACAAGAGAAACTTTTTGTATAAAAACTACTTACCGAAATCAGTATAAAAACTATTAAGTTCTTCAATTTTAAATTGTGAAATTTGTTTATCATCTAAATGAAATAAAGTAATGGTTGTTTCCGAATCAAATTCTATTTCTTTTTTTAACAAGGCAATAACATCTAATAGTTTTGTGCTATTAACTTCTTCAAGTTTTACCTTATCTCCAATACGCATATAAAAATTGTCGACAACAGTGTCTTTTGTTACATCATACCAAAGCGGTTTGTTGCTTTTTAATATTGATTTTATAGAAGTAGCATCCGTATAAATTATTTTCGAAAACAAATTATTTTGATAAACCTGCATCCAACTGTATATAGGCAGTGCAACATCTAAATGCAAAGGATACTTCTCGTTAATATTTAAATAACTTTTTAATTCATCAATATCCAGAATGGAGTTTTTGTTATGATTTTCAAGCGGATTCAAAAGATTATAACACATTAACGTAACCCTATCAACTGGAGGAACTCCCATTTTTTGAGAATATTTATACGGATACAATCGTAAAGTACAACTAATGTCTTTTTTTGAAACATCTTTTATTTTTTTTAGTAAATAAAAATACTTTTCCTTAGTTTTTAATGTCCAATCACAATCAACCTGAATTTCATTATTCACATTAAGATCATTAAACCGTTGCTTACAATATTTCCCAACTAAAAAATTGATGTTATTTGCTAGTTCATCCATATCTTTTAAAGTTGAATTCTTTAAAGCCTCATTATTAATAAATATGGTTGGTATTAATTCTAAACTATCTAGCTGATAGTAATTCATCGAAGTCTTAGCTACCGGATAACATCCCATCGCATCTGAATACTCTATTTCAAAAAACTTTATGTATAATTTCTTGATTCCAATTTTTTTTACACTTTCTTGTTCTATAGTACTTAATTGCCATTCATTATTTTTCCAATAATAGAAGGCCCTACTTACCTTATCTATTTTTTTTGTACAAGAAACTATGAACAACAAACTCAAAAAAATGAAAATGGAAAATGTTTTCATAAAACTAATGACAGTGGCTAATTTCTATAATTACTCGTCTTAAAACTACAAATTAAAAATAGAATTTAATTATATTTATTTGTTAATAATCTAATTACAATGGTAAAATGATGAATGTTAAATAAGGTGATATGCAAGCAATAGATATTTTCAATAAATACGCGTTGGAATACCATAATAACTTTTATAATTTACTAAATTCAATAAATATTGCAAATTTATCAATACCAGAATTGGCGTGTGGAATAGGCAATTTAAAAGGGTAACTTAATTACAATTGCTTCAAAAACTAGTATAAAAAAACCTTCAATTCAAACAAATATTTAAACTAAAACTGATTTAATAATAATTACAAAGTAAATTTGTTTTTAAGAAAGCTGCTATTTTTCGATTACAAGTTTTCTGGTAATTGTTTCACTTGTACCTTTAACCTTTATAAAATAAACGCCAGCGTAAACTTTTTTTGTATCAAAAAAAGTGATGCTACTCCCTTGTGTAATCATAGTACTATCTACTAATCTGCCTGATAAGTCAATTAGTTCAACAATTAAATTTTCTTTCACTAATCCTTTAATCTGTATTGCAATTAAATCGGTTGCTGGATTTGGAAAAACGTTCAACTCTCCTTGCTTCAGAGATTGCGATATGGAAGTTAAGTTTGGAGAATAAGTGGTCACTGTTTCGCTAATTGTTGTGACTTTTGCTGCTACCTTAGTACCAAAAAATGTTGGGCCAACAACATAAGGATATGCAGAATTCCAATTCGCATTAACCGTCGCGAAATAACAATAGATTCCATTCGGGTATTCAGGTGTAATGCAAAATCTCCCATTATGTTTATCTAAATAATCAGGTGTAAGAGGAGATGTTGAGTTATATTGATAGTCCTCTCTGAAATATCCTAAAGGATAAGTAGCACTAACAGGCGGACCGGCTAGTACTGAAGTTCCATCCGCCCAATTGGTTCGTGTAGTAATGTTACGTAAGGTGTAACTTGATTTCATTCTAACAATTGGACCGGTGCCATTGGTATCACGATAAGCATATGCTCCATATATAGGAAACCCGTCATATGCAAAACCTATTAATGGAGAATGTTGAGTACTATCTATTGCGTAAAGTCCATCAGCAGCGTATAAATTACATACATTTGATATGACATTTAAATCTAAATCAAATGCACTTGGATTTTGATGATGATGGTAATTGCCCATAGCGGGATGCCCTTTGGAACAATCAAATCCTAATCTTTCACCCACTACTGCGTCTCTATTCCATTTACCATCACCCATTCCTCCAATAGGTCCACCGGCACGCGCATTGGTAGAATTTTTCCAAGAAACACCATCTCTGTAATCAAAAAGTGCAACACCATTAATAAAAACACCAATATTTCCTCCAGTAGTATTATTTAGTATCCCGGTATTTTTTACAGGAATTAATGGGAACTTGAAAATCGCATTTTGATTACTTGCCAGTGAAGGATTACCATCTAAAAATGGGCCAGTAACATAAGTAGGAATTCCCTTCGTACTTGCATAAACCCAGGCATTCGAATATTGAACTGTTTGTACATTTGCAAGTACATTATCCTGTATTGGTGTAGAATTAAGATTTACATAATGCCGACCCATTATTGTATTATTCTGTAACCAACTAGTTATTGCAGGATTTGTTTGTGCAACTACCAATAATTTTGAACTTAAAATAATGGTAAAAAAAATAATTCTCTTTTTCATTTGTAAATTATTATGCAATATTATTTTGTCAATGTAATATGTCGTTTAATGCTGTTCTTGGTTTTCAAAATATAAATATCATTGGTCATTTCAGATACATTAATATTTAAGTTTTTTAAATTTTTTTTTCATTCTAAAATAAATCTTATTTTATTTTAAAATATAAAATATGCTACAAAATTAAAACATGTATAATCTAGAGTTGTTATAAAATTACAGATTTATTTAATGAATTGATTCTTGCAACTATATTTAATTTATTATTTTAGGAATAACCAAAAACTCTATTTCAATAATACTTCCTTAGGGTAACCGTGATTAGGATTAAACAGAAATTCTTTATCAGTAAGGGTAAGTAAAAAAGCAATTAAATCAACTCTTTGATTAGAAGATAAAACAATAGATGAATTTAATTTTGGTGAAAGAAATTTTTTATGGCTTAAATCCGATGAATAATGTTTTATCACATCAGACAAATTTTTCATTCTTCCATCATGCATATAAGGATATGTAAATTCTACATTGCGCAATGTTGGAACCTTAAAAGTCAAATAATCAGCTCTATTATTTGTTACCTTCATTCTTCCGGAGTCATTTAATAATGTATCAATATCTAATCCATTGTTTTCAAATTCAGAATTAGTAAATAATGGCTCCTTATGACAAGATGCACAATAGTTTTTAAAGAGTGAATATCCACTTTGTTCTTGAGAAGTAAATTTTGCTTGATTGTTAGCAACACTATCATACTTTGAGTTAGCACTTATTAGTGTTAGCATGAATTGAGAAATAGACTTTAATAATTTTTCTCCAGTTGCGCTGCTATCTTTATAAGCCTTATAAAATAAACTACGATATTTAATAGATTTATTTAGTTTAGAAACCACATTTGATATTGTTTCACCCATTTCATCCTTATTACTAATTGGGGCTAAAGACTGCATGTCCAAATGATTTATTGCTCCATCCCACATAAAAGATTTTTGCCATGCTAAGTTCATTAGTGCAGGGGCATTTCTTTTACCTATTTTATCATCAATTCCATGACTTAAGGCATGGTCTATGTGTGCAAAAGCATTATATTGCGAATGGCAACTAGCGCATGAAATTGTATTATTGTTTGATAGAATAGGGTCATAAAATAAAACCCTACCAAGTAATATTTTTGATTCGGTTATGGGGTTCCTTGTAAAATCATACACTGGCCGTTCAAACTGCTTTGGCAATTTTAAATTTGAGTACCATACATCATTTTTTTTAAATGAAAAGAATCCTAAAAAAAGAAAAAAAAGCAATCCAATCTTTTTCATTGTTTCAGATTAGTAAAAAATGAATTTGCAACTTTTGTCGACATTATTTTTGAAGACTCTCCGGGAGACATAATATGGTTTTGTTTTCCTAAGTCTATATATGAAAGCAAACTTGATAAATCCAAATAAATATTGATTCGACAATTCAAGGGCAAGTCTAAATTAATTGTTTGAAACGCAGAAAAAGGGTTTTGATACCCTCCCAAGTGAAATATAAATTCATTTCCACTACTTTTACAAATATTACTTTTCCCTTCTAACTTAAAATTAATATAACCGTTTTGCCAAGTCCAATACATACCTTTAGTTGGGTCTAAATCTCCACCAAATACTCCGCTTACATTTGTTATACTATCTATGCCTAAATTGAATTTAATTTTATTGATATTGATTAAATATTCTTTTGGTATATCAATATTTATTGAAGATGAATCAAAAATATCTACCAAATGATAACTATTAATTTCTTGAAATAAAACTTCTGTATCCTTCAAAAATTGAATGTTCGAAATATAAAATTTCAGTTCGTCAATTTTTATTGAATCGTTTCCATTTATTTTGAAATAATCACTATTTTTTATTGCTATCAAATTATTAACAGCATAAAACTTTATTTTTTGAGATTTATTCTGTGCTGATAAACTAACGGTTAATGAGATATAAAAAAATAGTGATAAAAATTTAGCATCACGCATAAATGAAATTCTTAAAATTAGAGTTTAGTTAACTTTTACTAGTTCAAAATAAACAAATTCAAATATCATCCTTTTTTTTAATGAATCTTTGAAATTATAATTACAAAACAATTCTAAATTAATAGCATGTAGTTAGGCTAAAAAATTTGACAACTACTGGGTTATAAAATAATCACTTTATCTTCACTACTCCTTCCAAATATAACTTTATAGCTTTTTCTAAAATCAAATCAATCAGCTCCTTGGGTAAATCCTCATTTGGATTAAGAAGCATAATCTTAATTCTAGCACGATTTTCTTGAATAAGATTTGCATCATTCAAATGAATCCCTTCTATAAATCCAATATAAGGCTTCTTAAACTTTTTGTGAACCCACAGGTAACAAAACATTTTTCCCTTATAGTAAAAAAATGGCATTCCATATTTCCATTCTGATGTTATGTTTTTATCATGTGTTAAAATTATATTTTTCAACGCTAACAAACATGATTGATTTGGCTCCTTGTGATTTAAATAAAAACTCTCAAGATGATTCATCATAAAGTAAGATATAATTTTATTCATTTAAAATTATAAATTATTCGACGATTATCCAATTTCCATTTTATCGAAACTTAATAATTCAAAATAAGATTGAAACAAGCTAAAATTACTTTTCAACAATCATTTTCCTCAATTCTTCTTCACTTTTAAAACCTTCAGTTCTTCTTGTTTCTTTGCCATCTTTATAAATGGCAATTACAGGAATACCTTCTATTCTTAATGCTTTACAGAGTGTTGGAGCTTCATCAACATTTACCCTTCTAACTACCAATTTTCCAGCGAATTCTTTTGATATTTTCTCAAGACTTGGCTCCATTTTTTTACAAGGGATGCACCATGTTGCATAAAAATCAATCATTAAAAATTTATTATCAGCAAGTAATTTATCATAGTCTTGTTGCGTAAATTTATCTGAAGGCGCAACGTTACTTGCAGTTACAATAGGTAAATTCTCATTGTCCCATGCCATGATACCACCGTTCAAATCATATACATTCTTAAATCCTGCTTGACTTAATTGAGAAGCAGCTTGTGCACTTCTGCCTCCTCCTTTACAGTATACAAAAACAGTTTTCTGTTTATCTAACTTACCTATTTGTTCGCCAAAATTATTATCATAAAAATTAATATTTGTGGCGTTCTTCAAATGTCCTGTAGCAAATTCTTCGGGCGTACGAACATCTAAAACAAATGCTTCCTTGGTTTCATTTAACTTTTTTGAATACTCCTTTGCAGCCAAGGTATTATTTGCATTTTGAGAAATACCTGTGGTGCATGAATACAATAGAAGTGCAACAGCTAGTAATGATGTGCTTAAGAGTGAATTTAATTTCATGGTTATTTTATTAATACTTCAGTAAAAGAATTACTTTTAATTTGATAGAGGAGCAAATAAACAAGAATCTACTGATTTATAAAATGTTCTTTTCCTATTTAATATTCCTATAGATTAATGTTGACGACTAAACATAAATTACTTATGTTGATTGATTAATTTCTCCAATTCTGATGCAGGAACAACCCCAGATTGTCGCCATTTTGATTGACCCTTTTTAAAAATCATGAGGGTTGGAACACCTTGTATCTGATATTGCGCGGCAATTTGAGGGTTTTTGTCTACATCAATTTTTATAATAGTTGCAGCATCTCCAACTTTCGTTTTTAAATCTTCTAAAATAGGTTTCATCATTTTGCAAGGCCCGCACCATTCAGCAAAAAAATCAATCAATACGGGCTTATCAGAATTTATTATTTCGGTAAATGTTGCCATAATCTTTAATTTGTTATTCTACCAATTGCACAACTCACATATGACTTAGCATTTGTAAAGGCCTTGTCAATACCATGAATTGTATCGCGTTCAGGATAGCCAATACTTTTAAGTTTGTGTTTTAAATCGTTTAAATCCAAGTTTTCATCATGCTCAATGTTGATGATTTCGTCTTCAACATTTACCTTAACTCCGGTAACTCCTTTAAAAGAATTAACGGTTTTTGTAATAGTGCTTGCACAACCATTACATTTCAAGTTTTCAATTAAAATTTGTGTGTTCATTTCGATATTTATTTATGGTTCGGTAGAAAATACTACTATCATTTTTTGTCCTTAATTTCTAAGTCCTTATAATTGTCATCTGGATGATAACTAACAAAAATATTAAGCCATAAAACCCTTGACCACCTGGCAATAAATGGGAATGTTGTAAGTATCAGAATTAACATAAAAAGGGCAAAGTAGGCAGTATCCCAATCTAAAATTGTAAGTTGCAATACATAAGCCACAATAAACATTCCCGACATCATGGCATATGAAACATATAGTGCGCCAGTAAAAAATCCTACTTCCTTTTCATATTTTAAATGACAATGCGAACATGTTTTTTCTGTGTCTAACAAGGTCGATAACTTTAAAGGATTTGAGCTACTCAGTACCTTTCCCTTATGACAACGAGGACATTTATTTGCAAAAACTGAATATGGAATATGAATAAGAGACATACTATCTATTTTACTTCTTCGTAACTAATTTCTTCACTATTATTTTTTGACGAATTATTATTTGATTGTATTACATAGCAATTACCTGCTGCACATCCAAAACTGAATAATCCCATAGAAGCAAAATATCCACCAAACAATACCCCTAGCCATTGCTGTTGCGATAGAGCCTGACCAATAACAATTATTCCCATAACAAGATAAAGAACCCTAATGAATGTCCACCCAGTTGTAACGCGCTGTAACATACTACTATAATTTATTTTTTAAACTCATCCAACCACCACCGTTATGTACTTCGGCAAATCCGCTTGATAATAAAATACTTTTTGCAGATGCGCTGCGCATACCACTGGCACAACAAGTAATAACAGGCTTGTCTTTTTTAATCCTTGCAATATTGCTATTTAAGCTTTGCAGTGGAATATTTATAGAACCTTTAATATGTCCTGATTGGTATTCTCCTGGAGTTCTAACATCTATTATTGAAGCTCCATTTTTTACCAAGGCCGCATAATCTACTTTAGGACCTAAACCAAAAATATTTTTTAATGTTTGTATCATATCTAGTTTTTATTTATTTCATAATTTACATCCATCCATGAGCCTCCGTTTTTACAATCAATGCCTAAACTTCTTAAATATTGTGTTGCTTGTCCGCTGCGACCACCGCTAGCACAACACAGAATAATTGGTTGCTCCATAATTTTAATATCGTCAACATGTTGTTGAATTTCTTGTAAAGGAATATTAATGCTTCCTGAAACGTGACCGCCTACAAATTCAGCTTTAGTCCTCACATCTATAACAATTTTCTTGCTCATATTCTTTTAATTATTTGATTTATTGGAACAAAGGTAAAATGAAACAACGCTATAGTTTGCAACATTTGTTACATTTAATATTTTATTTTTTCTCTTTCTTAAACATACTAAAAAGTAACCCTCCCATTATTAAACCATAAATTGTTGAGTTAATCGGAGACGATGTGATGGCGCATGAACCCGATTGGCAACCTATAAAATAATAAAAAGCAAATCCTGCTATTGCTCCAAATATTATTCCTGCAACTGTTACCTTATGTGTAGCAATATAGTTCATATTAGCTCTCCTTCTTTTTTGTTGAAAACCCAAATGGAAGGTATAACGGGCAGAAACTTATAAAACTAGTTGCAATAAAAATACCAGCTAATGCTAATAAAACAATTGCTACCGTTCCAGTAATTTGGTTTGAAAAATATAAACCTGCAATAATAATGGCTACCAAAATCCTGATAACCTTGTCTGTTGTTCCCATGTTTGCTTTCATGCTTTTTAATTTAAAAATTTATAATTTATTTAATAGTGCAAATCTGAATCAATACAATTCATTTCTTTGTTACTTTTGTTACTTAATACATGATTTCTTTATGATTTAAGTCATGATTCACTAACAAACAAACCAGATTAGAATTAAAATATGCAAGCAAACATTGTTGATTTAAGCATCTCTCCTCAAATGAGAATGAAACTTTTGGAATATGGATTTTCAAAAACTTTCCATGAAGGAGAAATAATTGTCAATGAAAATTCTTACATAAAAGCGATACCTATTGTTACTAAAGGAAGCATAAAAGTGCATAGAGTGGATGAAGATGGGCGTGAAATTCTATTGTATTATATAAGAACCGGCGAAAGCTGTATTATGTCTTTCTTAGGAGGAATTCACCAAGACACCAGCAAGGTAAAAGCAATTGCTGAAGAGGAAACAGAAATACTTTTTATACCCATTGACAAGGTTAGTTTAATGATTAAAGAATTACCCGAGTGGCTCGACTATATCTTCAAATTATATCATAAAAGATTCGAAGAACTGCTAAATGTAGTAAATGAAGTTACCTTTAAAAAAGCTGATGAAAGATTAATTAAACTCCTGAAAGAAAAGTCTGAATTGAACAAAGACAGAACCTTGACTATTACACATGAGGAACTTGCCAATGAAATGGGCACTGTTAGAGTAGTAATTTCCAGGTTATTAAAACAACTAGAAAATGAAGGATTAATAATTCTAGGCCGAAATAAAATAACCATTCTATAATTTTCGTGTCCAAGCAAAAATGATTTTCACCGACCAATTAAATTACAAGATTAAATTAA
The DNA here is from genome assembly GCA_040383485.1 of Flavobacteriales bacterium. Classification (GTDB taxonomy): domain Bacteria; phylum Bacteroidota; class Bacteroidia; order UBA4408; family UBA4408; genus JBEIDK01. The sequence goes on along the minus strand of JBEIDK010000043.1, from coordinate 6,988 downwards.
GTGCTGTTCCTAAAAGAATTATTTCAATTGTACCATCACAAACCGAATTACTGCATTATTTAGGACTAGAAGATGAGGTGATTGGCATCACAAAATTTTGCATACATCCCAACCAATGGTTTAAAAACAAAAATAAAATTGGAGGTACTAAAAAACTAAATATTGAAAAAATAAAATTGCTGAAGCCCGATTTAATTATTGGTAATAAAGAGGAAAACACAGAACAACAAATTAAAGAATTGCAAAAAGATTTTCCAGTTTGGATGAGTGACATTTATAATTTAAATGACTCAATAAACATGATTGATTCTATTGGAAAAATCGTTGGTAAGGAAGAAAAGGCTTTGCAACTCATAAGTGAAATAAAATCAGGATTCGAAAAGCTAAAAGACAATAAAAATAAAAAACAAAGTATCATATATCTTATTTGGAATGATCCAATAATAGCAGTTGGCAAAAATACTTTTATAGACGAGATGATTCATAAAAGCGGATTTGTGAATGCCATTGATGAAAAAAGATATCCCGAAATAAATTTTGATACAATTCAAAAATTAAATCCCGACATTCTTTTCCTCTCTTCTGAACCATTTCCTTTTGATGAAAAATATTTAAAATTATACCAGGAGAAACTTCCTACACAAAAAATTATTTTAGTTGATGGCGAAATGTTTAGTTGGTATGGAAATAGACTGTTAAATTCTATTGAGTATTTCAAAAACCTTCCTAATAAACTATTGATTTGAATTTTAAAGGCCAAAAATTCACTCAGCTGAAATATAAATACACTTTTTTTTGAACCTTTCCATTTATTAAATTTATGAATAGATTTTAAATTTGAATTCATCAATTCATTTAATTTCTTGAAATATGTTAAAATCCTAATCTTGATGCACTTAAAGTATAACCTCTAATTTAAATATTTTCTTACTTTCGCATCCTTTGATTTTTAATAAAATAGAACAAAACAATATGGATTACAAAAAATTAAATAACATTATTGGTTGGTTGGTTTTTTCAATTGCAGCTTTTACCTATCTGTCAACAATTGAGCCTACAACAAGTTTTTGGGATTGTGGTGAGTACATTGCAACCTCATACAAAATGGAAGTTGGGCATCCTCCCGGAGCACCACTATTCAATATCTTAGGGCGTTTCTTTACCTTATTTGCTGATGCAGAACATGCTGCAAAAATGGTAAACAGCATGAGTGCGCTCATGAGCGCCTTTACCATTCTTTTCTTATTTTGGACAATAACTGCACTGGGCCGAAAAATTTGGGCTAACAGCGGTGAGAAAGAAATGAGTTCTGGTTCTTTAATAACCATACTAGGCAGTGGTATTGTTGGAGCATTGGCATATACATTTTCTGATTCATTCTGGTTCTCTGCTGTTGAAGGTGAGGTTTATGCATCATCGTCATTTTTTACAGCCATCGTTTTTTGGTGTATACTTAAGTGGGAACAAGTTGCCGATGATAAAGGTGCTGACCGTTGGATTGTATTTATTGGTTATTTAATTGGGCTTTCAATTGGGGTCCATCTATTAAATTTATTAACCATTCCGGCTATTGTAATGATTTACTATTTCCGTAAATATACTTACACACGCAAAGGATTTATTATTGCCTTGGTTACAGGTATATTTAGCTTGGGTTTTGTACAAGGTGGATTAATACCTGGTATTGCAAGCTGGGCAGCTAAGTTCGAGCTTTTCTTTGTAAATTCTATTGGCTTACCGTTTAATTCAGGTTCAATAATTTATTTCGCAGTTATTATTAGTGCAATAGTATGGGGCTTAGGCTTTACTGCCAAAAGAGGAAAGGCATTTGCTAATACATTAATTTTGGCTTTTACCTTTTTATTGATTGGATATTCAACGTTTTTTACCTTGATTATTCGTTCACAAGCAAATCCTCCAATGGATGAAAACAATCCAGAAAACGCAGTAACATTATTATCTTACCTAAACCGTGAGCAATATGGTGATTGGCCGATTTTATATGGTCAATATTATAACGCACCTCTTGACCCAGCACAACCTTATAAAGATGGTCGCCCGGTGTATACCCGCAGCGATAAAGACGGTAAATACATCATTACACAAGACCGTAAAAACTCAATACCAAATTACGACCCTAAGTTTTGTACCATTTTTCCGCGTATGTGGGATGACCAAGCTAGCCATGTTTCTGGTTACAAAGATTGGGCTGATATCAAAGGAACACCTGTGCAAACAATGAATAACCAAGGTGAGCCAACAACGATAATGCGCCCCACCTTTGGTGAAAATTTAACCTACTTCTTCAAGTATCAAGTAGGACATATGTATGGCCGTTATTTTATGTGGAACTTTGTTGGAAGACAAAATGACCAGCAAGGGCATGGAGGAATATTAAAAGGGAACTGGTACAGCGGTGTTAAGTTCGTGGATGCAAAACGACTTGGCAATCAAGATAAATTACCAAAAAGCATGACCCAAAACAAGGCCATGAATAAATTTTATTTCTTGCCTTTAATACTTGGTTTAATTGGACTTTTTTTCCATTTCAAAAAAGACAAGTCTGATGCATTTGTAATTTTACTGATGTTCATTTTTACGGGTTTATCAATTATTGTTTATTTGAACAATACACCTTATCAACCTCGTGAACGTGACTATGGTTATGTAGGTTCATTTTATGCTTTTGCTATTTGGATTGGCTTAGGAGTATATGCCATTCAAGACTTTTTGAAAACCAAATTAAACAATGCTGGACTTTCAGGAGCTATTGCAACCATTATAGGACTATTGATGGCTCCTACATTAATGGCAAAAGACGGATGGAATGACCATGACAGAAGCAACAGATATACTGCACGTGACTTTGCTTACGATTACCTGAATTCATGTGCACCGAATGCAATATTATTTACCAATGGTGATAATGACACATTCCCATTATGGTATGCACAAGAAGTTGAAGGCATAAGAACCGATGTGCGTGTTGTAAATTTAAGTTTATCAAACACAGATTGGTATATTGAGCAAATGCGCCGCAAAGCATACGACAGCGACCCTGTGCCTATGACCCTTACTGCCGAGCAAATAAGACAAGGTACAAGAGATTATCTACCAGTATATAATAACCCACAGTTAGGTATTGATACCAATAGATATTACAACATAAAAGAATTGTTGGATTTTATGGCAAGTGAAGACCCTGCTAAAAAATTACCTACTCAAGGTGGACAAGAATTAAATTACTTGCCAACCAAAAAAGTATTTATTCCGGTTGACTCTGCTACTGTTGTAAATAATGGTACAGTGCCAAAATACTTAGCCAATAAAATTGTAAAAGGTGGTATTCCTTGGACAATCAACAAAAGCTACATCATGAAAAATGATTTATTAATTTTTGATATTCTAGCTACTAACAACTGGAAGCGTCCAATATATTTTGCTATCACTGTTGGTGATGATGCATACATGGACTTACAAGATTATTTCCAAATAGAAGGACTAACTTACCGTCTTGTACCTATAAGAAATAACAATTATGACGGACAAACCGGACGTGTATTGGTTGATAAGATGTACGATAACTTAATGAATAAGTTCAAGTGGGGTGGCATGGAAACACCTGGAATATATATGGATGAAAACAACATACGTATGACCATGAATCTTAGAAATAATTTTGCTCGATTGGCTGAAGAATTATTGAAGTATAACGAAAAAGCAAAAGCTGTTAAAGTATTAGATAAGTGTTTAGCAGTAATGCCAAAAGAAAATATACCTTACAACTACTTTATGCTGCCAATTGCTGAAAGCTATTACAAGGCAGGCGAAGTTGCAAAAGCAAATAAGTTAGTAGATGATTTGTCGGCAATTTATATTGATGATATGAATTTCTACCTATCGCTACAAGGAAAAGATTCAGAAACGGTTGACAATGAAAAGCAACAATGTATGGGAGTTTTACAACGTTTAATGATGTTAAGCAAACAATACAAGCAAGATGCAATCAGCAAAAAAATTGAAGCTGAATTCAATAAATTTAGCGCTTCATACGCTAGAGGATAATTGAAAGTTAGTAACCATTAAAAAAGAGGAGTTTTCGTAAATGAATACTCCTCTTTTTAGTTCGAATATAAAGTGCCTAAAAAGCTACTTGAATAATATTTGATGCTTGAATAGTTTATAAATTCTAAAGCAATTACCATTGATTTAGAAGCCGAAGCAAAAGGCACTTACAATGCAAGCATCAGCAATGGCAAAATAACTTACAATGGAGTAATTGTTTTTGAGTAGGATGGTAGTATATAATTTATTTTCATTCTCTAAATAAATTAATTCATTTAGTTATTTTCAGTATAGAATAGATTTTATCCATTATCGATTGTATAAAGAACACGATTATTTTAAACACATAGGTTCATAGATTTCATAGATGATAAATTTTTTCATCGTTACATTTATTCTGAATATTCTTCATAGTATTCGCACTTCTATGTGTATGAAATTTAATTCCTATACAGTACTGAAATTTATTTTTCTTTAGACTAAAATCAACCAAGAACAATCTATGTGACTATGTGTTTAAAAATGCAATATCATGAATACACTGTTCATTTACTTTGTTAGAGAATCCCCCCCCCCCCCGCTACCGCAAGCGTCCCGCTTGTGGCTACAAATATATTTTTTAATATTTCCATTCATGCTGTTATTACCATTACTAATCCTCTTATATCGGCATAGTCTCTTGCGCTGCTATATAAATATTCGCGTGGTTTTTCTACAAAACCTGCTTCAACAGGGTTGTCGTGAATATAGTTTATTTTTTGGTCAATCACCGCCGCAGTCCACAACTCTATTGGATGATTATCGTGTTGCCAAAATTGATGTTGGTATGCGTTTGACTTTTGCATTGCAGCCTTCTTAAAGCTATTGATGAGCCATTCTTTTCTACTTTCCTCCTGATTTTCTCGAATTAGTTTTAGCATTTCTTTTGAAGTAAATGATTTAAAATCGCGCATTAAATCTTGCGGTTTCTGAATAGTTGATTTAAACACCAAATGTACATGGCTTGGCATAATGCACCACGAATAAATTTCTAATCCTTTTTTATCAATGCAAATATTTAAATTTTCAACAATACACTCAAAATAAGTTTTTCTTACAAATACATCAACCCAAAATACTGTTGCAAAACTTATAAAGTATAAACCTTCTGGATTATGAAATTTATAATTTCTACTCATGATACAAATCTAATAAATAAGCCGAAACCACAATATATAAAAAAAACTATAAACCACAAGCGGGACGCTTGCGGTAGCGCAGCGAGGATTTTTTGTTTGAAGTTGACAATGTTATTTGTGCGAGTTAATAGCACTTAACTACATAATTATTTACTAATTACCAGTTTCTGACTTGCTACGCCGCTACTGCCAATGAGCTTGACCTGATAGACACCATTAGGTAAATCTAAATCAAAGTTTGCATTGCCTTTGGTAAATACTAATTTGTTATTGTAAACTTCTTTACCATCAATGCTGTAAATAATAACATTGTTGTAGGTTGCTTGTGATGAGCTAATACTAAAACTACCGTTATTGGGATTAGGTATAAGTCCCACCCCGTCTCTCCCCCAAGGGGAGTGTGCCAGACCCACATCAGTCCTTACCCAACATGTATCGGTAACGGTGCAACCATCATGGGCAGTAATGGTTAGGGTATAAAAACCTCCACTGTCAATTATTATGCTCGGTGTTTGTTCGCCAGTGCTCCAGTTGTAGCTTAAATCATTGATACTACCTGGTGCCGTTAGTGCAATGCTATCACCAGGGTACAATAAAGTATCAGTTGGCAAAAAGTTATAGAAAATTGGAGAGTTTACAAATACCTGAAACGTATCAACCCTATATAAACTATCGTGTTGGGTAGTAAGGGTATAAATGCCATTGTTGCTTATGGTGGTGCTTGCAGCAGTATCACCATTGCTCCACAAGTATTCCTTACCCCAAACACTACCCTGTAGGGTAATGTTATTGGTATTGCTACACGCAAGTTGTTTTTGACCTGTAACTGGTATCAAAAATACATTTTCTATTAAGTAAACACTCCAGTTCTGACTAAAGCCATTAAATGTCCATGGTATGCCTACTCTTACTGTATCAATGTTTGACTGACTTCGATTGTTGCCTAACAAAATATAACGTTCGCCACCATTGGCAGTATAAACCCAACTTAACTTTTGCCACTTCATCGTATCAGTAAGATTTATTGTGGTATTTACCATTTGCATGGTTTGATGAAAAAATGGCAAAATAGTATCAAATGTTGGAATAGATGATGAGAGGCTTATTCCCAAGGCATTGGTAGCAAATAAACTACGGTCCATAAGACTAACATTATATCCAATATAATATCTTTTACCATTTGAAAGATTCAGACGAAATTTTTGATACAAATAACCACGCTTAACTCCACCTATATAATCACTATAAGTGTAAAGTCCTCCAAATCCACTACCTTCAATTGTTTGCTGATAAAAATCAAAGTTGTTGGGTAGATGAGCCGAAGGATAATTAGAAAAATAAGTAGCACATGTATCAAAGGTGCTTGCGCAACAATATGTATCCCATGGAGGTGTAATCCACCCGCCTAAAGAAGGACATAAAGTATGCGAATCAAACCCTGCATTATAAATATAGTTTTGGCCTTTAACACCCAACCAAATGAAATTAGCAAATACAAATAATAATATAAAACGCATGATTCCCTATTTCTTATTAACAACTAATTTTTGTTTGCCAATAATTGCACCATTTATATCTTTTACCAATACATTATACATTCCGTTGGCAAGATTATACAAAGATAGTTCTACGCGGTTTGTTGCATTCGTTTTATTTGTTAAACAAATTCCAGTTCCTCGTAGTTTCTTTCTCATAATATTGTAAGTTGTGCATAGTCTCCAGACTATGCACTATTAAACATTTTT
>JBEIDK010000042.1:0-21698 GCA_040383485.1 Flavobacteriales bacterium | reverse complement strand
TACTGTAATTGTGATTAGTTGACCATGCAATAATCATGTTGTTGCAGTTAACAATACAATTACTACTTCAGATAATACAACTTTGAATTCTGTTTCTGTATTATTAAATGACACAACTGGTGATATTGGACAATCATTAAGTATTAATACAAATCCGATTATTGGTCCACTAAATGGAACTGTGGTTATAAATACCAATGGCACAATTACTTATATACCAACAAATGGATTTATTGGATTAGACAGTTTACAATATTCAGTATGTGATAACGGAAACCCACAAAGTTGCGATACAGCTACAATATTCATAAATGTACTCCCTCCATATGCCGACGTTTCTGTTTCTAAAACAGTAAGTAATGCAACTCCTATAATTGGTGAAACAGTTACATTTACTATTGTTGCTCAAAACAACGGACCTGAACAAGCTTTAGGGGTTACAATAACTGATTTTATTCAATCTGGATTTAACTTTGTAAGTTCAAATACAACTTCCGGAAGTTATTCTAATAATGTATGGAATATTGGGAATATGAGTAATAATCAATCGGATACATTAGTAGTTACTGCGATTGTAAATGCAAATGGCAATTATCTCAACACGGCATTTTATACGCCAGTCACTTTAGATACTGTTCAAACTAATGATACTAGTTCCGTGATTTTATCGCCAATTTTAAATTTAATTGATAGAAGTGTCACAAAGAACTTTAGTGTGCAACCAAACGCTACAGCTGGAGATACTATTATATTCACTGTTACACTTACTAATAATGGGAATATCCCATCCTATCAAAATAACTTAATAGATACTTTACAATCGGGTTATACTTTTGTTTCATATACATCTACTAACGGTATTTATAACGTTTCTAATATAGTAATCGGAGGTATAAATCCTTTTACTTGGAATGTTGATACTTTATTGCCAGGAGAAACTGATACTTTAGAAGTAACAGCGATAATAAATGGAGGTGGTGAGCACTATAATCGCGCAAGTATAGATACAATTAATGACCCTACTCCTACTAATAATACAGCAGTTGCAAATCCAACTTTGGCGAGCGCCGACTTAAGCTTAACAAAATCAGTCGACAAACACTTCCCTCAACTCAATGAAAATATAACCTATACAATTAAGGTTAATAATGCAGGCCCATCTCTTGTATCTCAGCTTACTGTAAAGGATATATTACCTGCTGAATTACAATTTATTACCTCTACACCTTCACAAGGTTCATACAATCAAGCCTCTGGAATTTGGACAGTGGCTGATAATAATTCAGGAATACAAGCACTTAATAATGGAGGAATTGCTACACTTTCAATAGTTGCAAAAGTAATCAGTATTGGAGTTATTATAAATACCGCAGAGGTATCATCCAGCAATGTTGTTGACCCTGACTCATCTCCATTAAATGGATTACTTGAAGATGATTTAGATACGGCAGCAATAAAAGTTGGAGCTGTGGATCTGAGTATTACAAAAACTGTAAGTGATTCATTACCATCAATGGTAGAAATTGTTAATAATCAAACAAACCTCATTAATCCTAAAATTACATTTACAATCACAGTAATTAATACCGGTGAATCTGCAGCTACAGGGGTTTCCTTAGTAGATACTCTCTCAAAATATTATAATATTATTGATTATACTGTAAGTAAAGGAGTTTACAGCGACTCATCACATATTTGGACTATTGGCAACGTTGGAATTGGAGAAGTCGTTACCTTAACCATCCTTGTCGAAATTTTAAGCGAAAGCTATGGCACAAATAATAATAAACTCGATTATTTGAATAAAGCACAAATATTTACTTGTAATGAAACTGATAAAGATTCTTATCCAGGAAATGATATTAAAACAGAAGATGATTATGCACAAGTTAATGTAATACCAAGTGGTATAATAATACCAGAAGGTTTCTCTCCTAATGGTGATGGCATTGGTGATAAGTTTGTCATTGAAAATCCGAATGGTCATGCACTCAATTTAAGAGTTTATAACCGTTGGGGAACAATGGTTTATAAGATGGAAGGATATGACAATAGTTGGGACGGAGAAGTTAACTTTGGATTTAGAACCGGTGAAGGTTTACCTGACGGGACATATTATTATATTGTTGATGACACTATTGATGGTAATAATTATTTACGTTATATAACCCTTAAACGTTAAATGTTATGAAGAATATTGAAACAAAAAGCAAGAGTTAAATGTCTATATTAATTTTATGAAGAAAATTATAGAATTTAAAGAATTAAAAGTTAAAACAGTTGTTTTAATTATTTCAATTATTTTCTCCCTGAATTCATACTCTCAGCAAGATCCATTATATACTCAATATATGTTTAATACTTTACTTGTAAATCCTGCTTATGCAGGAAGCAGAGACGTATTGAGCTTAAGCGCATTAACAAGATTTCAATGGGCTGGAATTAAAGGCGCTCCAAAAACACAAACTTTTAGTGCTGACATGCCAATAAAACAAGAAAAAATGGGTGTTGGAGTTGTGTTTTTTAATGATAGAACAGGTGTGATTCGAAACACCGGATTCAGCGGTATCTATTCATATCGACTCAGATTATTCAGAGGAGTTTTATGCATGGGTATTCAAGCATCATTTAATAATTTAAATGCTGATTTTAGTAGTGTATTATATCGAGACAGCTATTACCAAAAAGTCGATCCTACTTTTAATGAAAATATTAGCAGAACCTTACCAAATTTTGGAACAGGATTATATTATGCTGACGATAATTTTTATGCCGGCATTTCAATTCCAAGATTAGTAAATTACCAAATAAATAATAGTATTAAATTAACCAATACTTTGCAAGGTTTAAAAAGACATAATTTTATTATGCTGGGCGGGGTATTTAAAGGAATTCCAGACTTTAAAATTAAACCATCAATGCTTATTAAAATTGTACCAGGTGCACCCATTCAGTTAGATGCAAATATAAATGCTTGGTATCTTGACCAAATATCTTTAGGAGTATCATTCCGTTTAAAATCGGCAATAGTAATAATGAGTGAAATGCAAGTTAATGATCAGTTTAGAGTTGGTTATGCTTTTGATATATCAACAACCAAAATAGCTTACTATGGTTTCGGAAGTCACGAATTACTTTTAAGATATGAGTTTGGTATGCGCCCTAAACGTCATATGAGTCCAAGATTTTTTTAGTGAGTAATTTATTTTTTTAGTTTAGATTTATATAAAACTACTTCACTTGCCGATACAAAAAGTGAAGTAAAACCTTTAAAGCTTTGTAAATTAAGGGTCTTTAGTGGTTTTTAAAATTTAAAATCTAAATATTAGCAACAAATTGGTTTACTAATTGAGTTTTTAGGCAAGTAATTACCTTAAAAAAGTAGGCATTTATCTATGTTGAAAACTTTGTGCATTGACTTTAAGAAAACAATATATGTTTTTGCTAAAGTGTATTAAAACAAATCACTATGAGTGCCAGTTCTAATAAGGTGTATTTCTTTTTTTTCATCATCACAAAACCAAATCAATAACCAATCGGGTTGAATGTGGCACTCTAAATGATTAATATAATTTCCTCTTAACTTATGTGGCTTGTATTTATTTGGCAAACTCCCATTTTTTTCAAGGTGTATAAAGGTTGCATTGATTAATTCTAAATTCAAACCTCTTTTGATGCACAATTTATAATCTTTTTCAAATTGTTTGGTGGTGTGAAGTGTAAACACAATGCTTATTTATTTAAGAATGTAATAAGTGATTTAGCACTATTATGCTTTTTAGTTTTACCTTTTTTGGCATCGCCCATAGCCTTGAGAGTATCTGCATTTGGATCTTGGTGCACTGAAACAAACGACAATGTTTTTGCATATTCCAAAAACTGTAATGCTTGCTTATTATTGGTATTTATGCTTATGTAAGTCATTAGAAATAATTTTCTGTAAAACTAATAAAAATTAAATTGCAAATAAATAATCAAGAAATTGATAGTTTTAATTCAAAGTAAATCAAATTTTCAAACCTCCTCCAACATTATTAATATCGGCAAAAAGTAATTTATATCTTTTGGGATTCCCATTAAAACAAAAACTATTTGCCGATACAAAAGCGGCTAAAAATATTGCCTAATAAATCCTCTGTTGACACTTCACCAGTAATACTTCCCAAATGTTGCAAAGCGCGACGGATATCCATTGCTAAAAAGTCGCCTGTAATGTTATTTTGCAGTCCATTTAGTACACTATTCAAATCGTTTTGAGTATTAAGCAATGCTTCGAAATGCCTACTATTGGTAATAATGGTTTGGTTGCTTGAAAGTTCATCAACACCTGCAGTTTCTAACAACTTTTTATAGAGTTGTTCAATATATCGCTTTTCTTTTGCAGAAATGCAGATTAAGTTTGGGTATTTAATAGTAAATTTTTCAAATGTTTTTTCTAGTTCTACAGTATCTATTTTATTAATAATAATAAATAGTTGTTTGCCATGATAACGCTCGTCAATTAAGACTTTATCAATTTCTTGTTCTTCGAAATTTGTTGCATCTAATAAGTGCAAAACAATTTGTGAAGTATTTATTTTTTCGAAAGTTCTTTCTATTCCAATGCTTTCTACAACATCAGTGGTGTTGCGTATTCCAGCAGTGTCAATTAACCTAAAAAGAATTCCTTCAATGATAAAAGTATCTTCAATAGCGTCACGAGTGGTTCCTGCAATTTCGCTAACAATTGCCTTATCATCATTCAGAAGCGCATTAAGCAAAGTAGACTTACCAACATTTGGCTTGCCCGCAATAACAACTGGTACACCATTTTTAATGCTATTTCCTAAACTAAACGATTGAAGTAATGATGTAACCTTTGAATTAATACTAATCACTAAATTTTTTAAATCATCTCGATTGGCGAACTCAACATCTTCTTCACTAAAATCTAATTCTAGTTCAATAAGCGATGCAAAATTGATGAGTTTTTCGCGTAAAGCACTTAGCTCGTTACTAATGCCACCGCGCAACTGATTTATTGCAATTTTATGTGAGGCAGAACTTTGAGAAGAAATTAAATCAGCAACAGCTTCAGCCTGACTTAAATCCATTTTACCATTTAAAAATGATCTTTGGGTAAACTCTCCTGGCTTTGCAATTTGAGCCCCCTTTTCAATTAAAATTTGTAATATTCTTTGTTGTATATATACCGATCCATGACAAGATATTTCCACTGTGTCCTCACCTGTAAAGGAATGCGGAGCTTTGAATAGAGTTAATAATACTTCATCAATAATTTCATTTTCATAAATAATATTTCCGTAATATGCTTTATGACTTTTTGCTTCATTAAGTTTAAAATTTACATTTCGGTTATGTTTAAAAATACCCTCACAAATTTCAAATGATTTAGTGCCAGAAACTCTTATTACAGCTATTGCTCCAATTGATTGAGGAGTTGCTATTGCTGCTATTGTATTAAATATCATATCAGCCACAATAATAATAAAAAAGTCCTAGTAGCATTAATACTAGGACTTTCTAATAACACAAACAAAATATTATATCTTTCCTCTAAAAATTATTTCTCTGTCAAAAACATCTACTACCACTTCTTTTCCGGCCTCAACCTTTCCTGCTAAAATTTGTTTCGAGAGTTCATTAACAATTCTTTTTTGTATCAATCGTTTTAATGGTCGTGCACCATATTGTTGGTCAAATCCAAGTTGTGCCAACCAGTCAATGGCTTCATCAGTAATAGAAAGGGGAATATTTTGTTTAATAGCCAACTTTTCAACTTCTTCAAATTGTAATTTTACAATTTCATGAATATGTTCTCTTGTAAGTGGTGCAAACATAATTGTTTCGTCAATTCTATTAAGGAATTCAGGTCGAATAGTTTTACGTAACAAATCAAAAACTTCACGTTTTGTTTTAGCTAGTATTTCCTCTTTATTAACTTCGTTCATTTCTTCAAAACGTTCTTGAATAATATGACTGCCCATATTAGATGTCATAATAATTATCGTATTTTTAAAATTGACAACGCGACCTTTACTATCAGTTAATCTGCCGTCGTCAAGAACTTGTAATAATATATTAAAAACATCAGGATGTGCTTTTTCAATTTCATCTAATAAAACAACTGAGTAAGGTTTTCTTCTAATGTTTTCAGTTAATTGACCGCCTTCATCATAGCCTACATAACCAGGAGGCGCTCCTACTAAGCGACTAACAGTATGACGCTCTTGATACTCACTCATATCAATTCTTGTTAAAGCATTTTCCGAATTAAATAAAAAATCTGCTAATGCCTTTGCCAATTCGGTTTTACCAACACCAGTAGTACCGAGAAAAATGAATGAACCGATAGGTTTCCTAGTATCGTTCATTCCTGCCCTACTTCTGCGAACTGCATCAGCAACAGCAATAATAGCATCATCCTGACCCACAACTCGTTTATGTAATTCATCCTCAAGGTGAAGTAACTTTTCGCGTTCGCTTTGTAACATACGAGTAACTGGTATGCCAGTCCAACGAGCAACTACCGACGCAATATCATCTGCATCGACTTCTTCTTTAATTAAATTATTTCCGTTTTGTTGAAGTGTTATTAAGTCAGTTTTTAATTTTTCTAAATTTATTTCCTCTTCCTTTATTTTGCCATATCTTATTTCAGCAACAAGACCGTAATTTCCCGCACGCTCTGCTTGTAAAGCCTCTTGCTTATAATTTTCTATATTTAATTTTGATTTTTGAACGCCCTCAACCATTTCTTTTTCATTTAACCATTGGGCTTTTTGACGCGTATGTTCATCAGTTAAATTGCTAATTTCTTTATTGATGTTCTCTAAACGTTTTTCATCTTTTTCTGATGCTTTGCCATCCGATTCTTTAGCATATTCAATTTCACGTTTAATAGCTTCGCGTTCTATTTCAAGCTGTCTAATCTTTCTTTCCAACTCATCTAGTTCAGCAGGCATCGAATTTATTTCCATTCGCAATTTTGAAGCAGCCTCATCCATTAAGTCTATAGCCTTATCCGGCAAAAACCTGTCGTTAATATATCGCTGTGAAAGTTCTACAGCAGCAACAATTGCTTCATCCTTAATTCTTACTTTATGATGACTTTCATATGCTCCTTTAATTCCTCGCAAAATAGAAATAGCATCTTCAGCGCTAGGTTCATCAACCAATACCTTCTGAAATCTGCGTTCTAAAGCTTTGTCTTTTTCAAAATATTTTTGATATTCATTTAATGTAGTTGCGCCAATGGAGCGTAACTCTCCACGAGCCAAGGCTGGTTTTAGTATATTGGCAGCATCCATAGCGCCTTCTCCCCCACCACCAGCTCCGACAAGAGTATGTATTTCATCAATAAATAAAATTATTTCTCCATCACTTTTAATTACTTCATTTACAACGGATTTTAATCGCTCTTCAAACTCACCTTTGTATTTGGCGCCAGCAATCAGTGCACTCATATCAAGTGAATATATGTTTTTAGATTTCAGATTTTCTGGCACATCACCTCCAATAATTCTATGTGCTAAACCTTCTGCAATTGCCGTTTTACCAACACCAGGTTCTCCGATTAATATGGGATTATTTTTGGTTCTTCTACTCAAAATTTGCAACACCCTACGAATTTCTTCATCACGTCCTATTACTGGGTCAAGTTTTCCTTTTTTAGCTTGCTCATTTAAATTTGTTGCATATTTATTTAATGAATTGTAATTGTCTTCTGCGCTACTACTGCTAACAGTTGCACCGTTGCGTAATTCCAAAACAGCAGCTTTCAAACCCTTTTCGGTGATGCCATTATCTTTCATAAGTTGTGCTGCTGCATCTTTTCCTGCGAGCATTGCTATCAAAATATGCTCAATTGAAACATACTCATCTTTAAACTCAAGGATAAGATTTTTGGCTTTGGTAACCATTTGTGCAGCTTGACTACTTAAAAATGGTTCGTCTCCGCTAGCTTTCGGAAAACTTTCTATAATCTTATCTAATGCTTTTGTAAACATGATTTGATTTACTTCAAGTTTTTTAAAAATGTAAGGTGTAACGTTTTCATCCACACTAAAAATACCTTTTAGTATGTGTGCACTTTCTACACATTGTGTTCCATTAGCAGCTGCAATTTGCAAACCTTGTTGCAATGCCTCTTGACTTTTGATTGTAAAATTGTTAAAATTCATTTAGGTTATAATTTAAGATTTATAATTTGAAGTTTTCACTTCATCTCAATTTTTTTACCACACAAACAAACTAGAAAGAATGTCGCATAAAGCGAGAATATTTGCGCAAAAATGTCGTGAACTTATAGGTTTTAAAGACGTTTTGGCCGTTTTAAATCAAATTATAGTCTTACCATTAATTATTACTTTATCAATTAAATTACTGCCAAATGCATAAGGAATAAAATTAAAGTTTGGTATTGGTTTAGTAATAATAAGCGATGCTTTTTTACCAATTGTAATGCTTCCATAATCTGAACTTAAATCCATGGCATAAGCACTGTTCAATGTTGCAGCATTAATGGCTTCTTCGGGTATAAGTTTGTAGTTGATACACATCATTGCAATCATCAAATTCATGTTACCTGTGGGGCAACTGCCTGGGTTGTAGTCACTAGCAATAGCAATAGGCAAACCTGCATCAATCATTTTACGTGCAGGTGGTAAAGGCAATCCTAAAAAATATGCAGCGCCAGGCAAAACAGTTGGCATAGTTGTACTATTTAATAAACAATCAATTTCATCTTTACCAACATACTCTAAATGGTCGACGCTAATTGCACCTACAGACACTCCTGCTTGCACACCTCCATTTAAACTTAATTGATTAGCATGCACTTTTGGCTTTAATCCATGTTTTAATCCAGCTTCTAAAATTTTAATTGTTTCTTGTTTTGTAAAGTAATTCTCTTCACAAAAAACATCACAAAAATCGGCTAGTTTTTCAGTTGCAATTGCAGGCAACATTTCATTAATTATCAAATCAATATACCCTTGCTTATTATTGCAGTAGTTTATGGGAACAGCATGTGCACCGAGAAATGTAACCTTAATTGGTATTGATGTTTTTTGTTTTAATTGCTGAATTACTCTTAACATTTTAAGTTCCGTTTCCAAACTTAATCCATAACCACTTTTTATTTCAACAGCACCTGTGCCTTGGGTAATAATTTCGCTTAATCTAACCATTGCACTATCAAGTAATTCACTTTCGGTAACTGTTGACATTTTTTTTGCTGAATTTAAAATACCTCCACCGCGCACTGCAATTTCTTGGTAAGTTAATCCGTTAATTCTGTCTACAAATTCTTGCTCTCGACTGCCTGCAAAAACTAAATGTGTATGGCTATCGCACCAAGTTGGCAAAACACATTTTCCTTCAGCATCAATAATTTCTAAATTACTCCAATCATTTATACCTTGCCAATCGCGCATTTCTCCGTAACCGATTATAATATCATCCTCAATTGTTAGCCAAGCTTCTTCTAATAAATTTAATTTCTTCATCTGAACACCCTTTTTTAATAACAGGTTTTCCTCAACAATGCCGACTAATTGCTTGATATTCTTAATTAAAATTTTTGACATAATTTCTCATTTGGCTCAAATATAATACTGATTGCGACATTTTTAGGATAGTTTAATTTTAGTATGTAATGTTTTATTCTTGATTATTAAAAAAACGCGGCAAGTAAAAAATTATTTAAATTTATTAGCTTTGTGGCATATGGACACTCCATTAAAAAAAATAATAATAATTTCATATTTCTTTCCACCATCAAACTTTGCAGGAGGTTATCGAATTGATTTTTGGGCTAAAAATCTCAATAAATATGGATATAAACCGATAATAATAACTAGAAATTGGAATAACGGGCAATTTGAACTAACAGATAAAATAATCAATAATAATTATTCACATGAAGTTTATGACGAATACGAGGTTCATAGGATGCCTTACAGGCAAAGCTTGCGGGATAAATTAAATAATTATTCAAACAAT
The DNA here is from genome assembly GCA_040383485.1 of Flavobacteriales bacterium. GTDB lineage: Bacteria > Bacteroidota > Bacteroidia > UBA4408 > UBA4408 > JBEIDK01. Next base: position 11,693 of record JBEIDK010000042.1, on the reverse strand, counting down.
AAACTATTAATTGTTTTAAGAAAATCATTATCTTTTTTTGAACTTATCTTGAGTAATTTTTCGATTTATTTTATTCCATATAATAATCTCTACTTTAAAGCGAGAAAAATATTATGCGAAAATAAAAATCAATATCACAGTTTAATAATTTCTGGAAGACCATTTCAATCCTTTTATTTTGGATACCTATTAAGTAAAGAATTCAATATAAAATGGATTGCAGATTATAGAGATGAATGGAATAGTTATGAAAATACAATAAAACACTCCTTTATTGAGCAAATTATAAAAAACTTAGAATCTAAAAGCGAAAAAAAATGGGTGTCGAATGCTGTTTTTTTTACAACTGTCTCAGAACAAATCGTAACATTAACGAAGGAATTTACAAATAAAAATGGATTTTCCGTTATGAATGGTTATGATCCTAATGAATTTAATTTCGATTATCAAATTTCAAAATCTAATGATGAGTTCAACATAACCTATAATGGCACCCTTTATAACACACAAGATATTTCAATTTTCATTTCAGCTGCATTGAAGCTAATTGATGATTATTTAAATCAAATCAATATAAAAATTAGTTTTATTGGAATATCAATAGACAATAATCAAACAAACAGAATTCTTAAATTAATTTCAGGATATGAAAAGTACTTTATTCTAACGGGAAGAATTGCAAAGAAAGATGTTATCAAAATCGAAATGCAATCCGACTTATTACTAATCCCAGCTCATACTAATATTAAAGGCTGGTATCCAAGTAAAATTTTTGAATATTTTGCTTGTAAAACTCCCGTTTTATTATGTCCCTCTGATTCGGATGTAATTGAGGAATTTATTATTAAATCAGGATGTGGTGTTATAGCAAACAATGCCGATGAATGTTATATAGTAATTAAAAATATGATTGAAAATAAACTAAACAATGTTGAAGTTGTTTATGATTTTGATATAAAATATTCCTCAAGATTCACGCGTGATAATCAGACAAAAAATTTTGCTAAAATTCTCGATTCAATTGAACTAAATAATTAAACCTCAACTATGCCTATTAAAATTCTTATGGTTTGCTTAGGGAACATTTGCCGCAGTCCAGTTGCTGAAGGTATAATGAGAGGCAAAATCGACAAATACAAGTTAGATGTAGTTCTAGATAGCGCAGGAACCTCGACTTATCATATTGGTCAGAATCCAGATAAAAGGAGTATTGCCAATGCTATAAAACATAAAATTGACATCTCTAAACTAGTGGCAAGAGAATTTACAAAAATAGATTTTGAGAATTTTGATTTAATTTTTGCTATGGATTCAAGCAATTATAACGATATTTTGAGACTTGCTAATAATGAAAACCAAAAAAACAAAGTGCACCTATTACTCAATGCTCTGAGTTTTAAAGAGAACAAGGCTGTTCCAGACCCATATTACGGCAATGAAACTGATTTTGAAATCGTTTTTAATTTAATTGATGAAGCATGCGAAAAGATTGCGCAAAAACTTTCATTGAAATCTTAATAAATCAAAAACAAATCAAATAGCATTTTAGAATCAACCTCATAATGTTACTTTCGCACAATTATTTTTAGAAGTATGGCAAAAAAGAAAATAGTGGCAGACGAGTCGGAAATTCTGACAGATGCTATTGTAAAAGGAATGCAAGAATTAAAAGCAAGTAATATTGTGATTTTGAATATGAAAAAACTAGAATCATCAGTAACAGATTCCTTTATTATATGCACTGGTGAGAGTAATACTCAAGTTGATGCAATTGCAAATTCAATTAGAAAAGAAGTGCAAAAAATTGTTGGTGAACCACCCTATCACGAAGAAGGTTTTTCAAATTCGGAATGGATATTGCTTGATTACATAAATGTAGTAGCACATATTTTCCAACCCTCACATCGTAAATTTTATAATCTTGAAAAATTATGGTCTGATGCGGAAATAAAGGAAATCGCTGCTTAAAAACAAATAGAACTAAAAAAATAAAATGGATAACCAAAATCAAGGCACCTCAAAACCAAAATCTAAACAAGAAATAAACAATGAAAGGAATAATCCTTTCAACCAGAACAAAAAGAAAAAACCTTCTACCAATTTCAACTTCTATTGGATTTACGGAATTGTTATCGTTATTTTTATTGGTATTACCTTTTTAAATTTCGATGGTCCTTCTCGCGAGGTAGAATATAATAAATTTGAGAACGAAATGCTTTTGCAGAATGATGTGCAAAAAGTTGTAATTGTTAACAAAGAATTTGCTGAGGTTTATATTAAGTCTGCAGCCAAAAACAAACCTATTTACGAGGGTCTTCAAAAAAAGAAAGGTGATGGAGCTGATTATACTATTAAAAATATTGGCTCATATGACTCTTTCGTTGACAACATAAAGGAAGCACAACAAGCTAAAGGAATTCCTCGCGAACAATTTGTGAACATACTAAGCGAGAATAGGAAAAATTGGGGTGGCGATATTTTAGAATATTTATTTCCTATAATACTAATGATAGGTTTATGGATATTTATTATGCGAAGAATGACAGGTGGTGCTGGCGGGGCAGGTGGCGCAGGAGGCGCAGGTTCAATATTTAATATTGGTAAATCAAGGGCTAGCCTATATGATGCCGAAGATAAAGTAAAAATAACTTTTGCAGATGTTGCTGGCCTAGAAGAAGCAAAAGAAGAAGTAGAAGAAATAGTTTCATTTTTAAAAAATCCAGCTAAATTTACAAATCTAGGTGGCAAAATACCGAAAGGCGCTTTGCTTGTCGGCCCTCCCGGCACTGGTAAAACTTTGTTGGCAAAAGCTGTTGCTGGTGAAGCAAATGTACCATTCTTCTCACTATCCGGTTCTGACTTTGTTGAAATGTTTGTTGGTGTTGGTGCTGCCCGTGTTCGTGATTTATTTGTTCAAGCTAAAGCAAAAGCTCCTTGTATAATTTTTATTGATGAGATTGACGCTGTTGGCCGTTCAAGAGGAAAAGGCCAAATGACTGGAGGGAACGACGAACGTGAAAATACACTAAACTCATTGCTAGTTGAAATGGATGGTTTTGGTACTAACTCAGGCATCATAATTTTAGCAGCAACAAACAGACCTGATGTATTAGATTCTGCGTTATTGCGCCCAGGAAGATTTGACCGTATGATTAGCGTTGATAAACCAGATATTATTGGTCGTGAAGCTATTTTTAAGGTTCACTTAAAACCGTTAACTCTATCAGAAGATGTGATAGCGCATGAATTAAGTGCACAAACTCCTGGTTTTGCAGGCGCTGAAATAGCCAATGTTTGCAATGAAGCGGCCTTAATAGCTGCTAGAAAAGGTAAAGATAAAGTTGATAAAAAAGATTTTGAAGATGCTATTGACCGCGTAATTGGTGGTCTTGAAAAAAAGAACAAGCTTATCTCTCCCGAAGAAAAGAAAATTGTAGCTTATCATGAAGCAGGTCATGCTATTGTTGGTTGGTTTTTAGAACATACTGATCCTTTAGTTAAAGTGAGTATTGTTCCTCGTGGTATTGCTGCATTAGGTTATGCCCAATACTTGCCAAAAGAGCAGTTTTTATACACAACTGAACAAATGATTGATAGTATGTGTATGGCTCTTGGTGGGCGTGCTGCAGAAGAAATTATATTTAATAGAATTTCAACTGGTGCTTTGAGTGATTTGGAAAGAATTACAAAAATGGCGTATAGCATGGTTACAATGTATGGCATGAATAAGAAAATTGGAAACATATCATTCTACGATCCTAAAGGTGGAGAATATGGATTTACGAAACCTTATTCAGAAGCCACAGCAAAAACTATTGATGAAGAAGTTCGCGAAATGATTGAAAATGCTTTTATAAGAACTAAAAACCTTCTAAAAGAAAAATTACAACAACTTGAAATTGTAGCACAAGAATTATTAAGTAAAGAAGTTATTTTTCAAAAAGACCTAGAAAGATTATTAGGAAAGCGTCCTCATGACAAGGTTGAATTACAGCCAATTCCAGTGTCAATAAATCCGAATACGGATATAGCCTAAAAAAATATGATAAAAAAAGGTTGCACAATAAAATGTTGCAACCTTTTTTATTTACAAAATTCTTGTACGTTTGCCAAAACAAATTTTATATAATATATGAATTTTCCTGATAATTTAAAATACACGAAAGACCATGAATGGGTTCGTATAGAAGGCAATATTGCTTATGTTGGTATTACTGAATTTGCGCAAGGTGAGTTAGGTGATATTGTATATATTGAGATAGAAACAGAAGGCGAAACGCTAGCACATGAAGAGATTTTTGGTACCGTTGAAGCTGTTAAAACAGTTTCAGATTTATTTATGCCTCTGAGCGGAAAAGTATTAGAAGTTAATACTGGTTTAGATGGCGCTCCTGAAAAAGTAAATAATGACCCTTATGGCGATGGTTGGATGATTAAAATAGAAATGTCAAATCCAACCGAAATTGATAGTTTAATGGATTCAAATTCATATAAAGAGTTGATTGGACATTAAGCCAATGCAAATAATAAATAAAATGCCCGCAATTATGTGGGCTTTTTTTATTGCTATTCTTTGCGGCATTCCAGGTAAAAATTTACCAAGTGCTAATTGGCTCGAACTAATAAGTTTCGATAAGTTTGTGCATGCTAGTTTATTTTTTGTACTCAATTATTTAAGTAATAAGGACTGGAATCCATTTAATACAAAAGTTAAATACTTTACAATATCATTAATTTGTATTGCTTACGGAGGCATTATTGAATTACTACAAGCATCAATGTTTAAAGATAGAAGTGCAGATATTTTTGACTTTACAGCTAATAGTGTAGGCGTTATAATTGCATTCTTTTTTATTTCCAAAAAAAATAAACTCTAAAACTAAAGAACAAAATATATGATTTCGATGATTGGGCGAATTAAAATTAAATAAATTTGACGAAACAATAGGATGCATAAAACCCAACAAACAAAATATATTAAAGAATTAGCTTCAAAGTTGGGTTTTGATTATTGTGGAATTTCTAAAGCTAACTTCCTAGAAGACGAAGCTCCACGTTTGGAGTCCTGGCTAAAGAAAAATATGAATGGTAAAATGAGTTACATGGAAAATTACTTCGACATGCGACTAGACCCTAGATTGCTTGTTGATGGAGCAAAATCTGTTATCTCTTTATTATTTAACTACTACCCTACTCAACTACAGCCGAATGATTTGCCTAAAATTTCTAAATATGCATATGGCAATGACTATCACCACGTTATTAAAGAAAAATTGCACCAATTTGTTGATGAAATAAAAGTCCAAATTGGCAATGTAAACGCTAGGGTATTTGTTGATTCTGCTCCTGTTCTTGATAAAGCTTGGGCAAAAAAAAGCGGATTGGGTTGGATAGGGAAAAACTCGAATTTAATTAATAAGTCAAATGGTTCGTTTTTTTTTATTGCCGAAATTATCCTTGATTTAAATTTAGAATATGATAATGAAATCAAAGATTACTGCGGAACCTGCACGAAATGTTTAGACGCATGCCCTACTGATGCCATTGTTGAACCATATGTAGTTGACGGAAGTAAATGTATTTCATATTTTACAATTGAGCTAAAGGATGAAATAGATAGCAATATGAATGGCAAATTTAATGATTGGGTTTTTGGTTGTGACATTTGTCAAGATGTTTGTCCTTGGAATAGATTTAGTAAGCCTACATCTGAAAACCAGTTCAAGCCTATTGATGAACTGTTTAATTATAATTCAAAAGATTGGATGGAACTCAATGAAGAAGCATTTAGTATTCTTTTCAAAAACTCTCCTATCAAAAGAACAAAACTTCGAGGTATGAAAAGGAACGTGAGCTTTATTACCATCAAAGTAAATTAATCTATTTGTAATTTGAAATCATATTTTAAATATTCAAAACCAATATGCTTCACTTTATTTTTTGCATTGCTTAATGGTACTAATAATACTCTAGATTGTAGACCAATAAGTGTAATGAAAGAACATCTAAACACCATAAAAGATAAATTAATTTATGGTAAGATTATTAATTCAATTTCAATTAATTCAATAGAAAACTATTCTATTTATATTCCTAAAAGTTATAGTCTCAAACAAAAATACAATACAATTATTTTTTTTGACCCGCATGCAGAAGGGCCTAAAGTACTTGAAAAATATAAAGATTTAGCAGAAAAGTGGAACTTTATTATTGCCGCTTCAAACAATTGTAAAAATGGTGTTGATATGAAAACACTTAATTACTATGCAAGCAATTTAATTACGCACATCATTCAAAACTACTCTGTAAATAATAAAATAACTTTGGCAGGATTCAGTGGAGGAGCTAAAGTGGCATTAGGCTGTGGAATTCAAAGCAAGTCAATTTCAAATATTATTTATTGCGGTGCAGCCATTCCTATCAACTCAAAAAATGATATATCATTCCTAGGCTTTGCTGGACTTAAAGATATGAATTATTCAGATTTGGTTTATTTCGATTCCAATTTAAAACCAACAACAAATCACTATCTAATCGAATGGAATGGAATTCATGAATGGCCTTCTAAGGCTGTATTTGACAATGCTTTCTACTTCATCAAAAATAAAAAAATTGAAAACTATGACTCAAAAAAAATTACCACTTCCAAAAAAAATTTAGAGATTGAAACTAGTATCAAAAATGAATTGATAAAGTCCTTCAATAATCAAAATTTAGAATGGTGGAAGTCGACGATAAAACACTTTAATACAAAAAAATCAACAGACCTAATGTACCAACGCTTACTTGGTTTTATATCATTGGCATGCTATTCTCAATTAAACAACCTCATTAATCAAGGTGCAATTGAAGATTCAAAGAAAATTTTAGAAATCTACATTTTGGCTGACCCTACCAACTCATCAATACCAGAGTTTCAAAGAAAAATTGGATTGAACTAGAATTAAAAAAATGTATTTACTATTAATAAGCTTTCTTTAAAAAATTCGAAATAAAATTGTTTTTTTTTTCTTTCTTTTGCCACCCTTAAAACTTTGATGTGCACTTGTAAGCATGTCATCAATAATAAAGTTATGATTAAAATTACTTTGCCAGATGGCAGTATAAGAGAATACGAGGCAGGAATTACTGCAATGCAAATTGCTTTAAGTATTAGCGAAGGTTTAGCCCGCAATGTTTTAGCCGCTAAGGTTAATGGTGAAATAAGGGATGCTTCGCGTGCAATAAATGCTAACGCTACATTGCAATTGCTGACTTGGAATGATATCGAAGGTAAAGCAACCATGTGGCACTCTTCTGCCCACTTAATGGCCGAAGCCATTGAGGCACTTTATCCAGGCGCAAAATTTGGTATTGGACCTGCATTAGAAAATGGTTATTATTATGATGTTGACTTTGGCGATAAGTCAATTTCAATTGATGATTTACCTGCCATCGAAACAAAAATGATGGAATTGGCAGGCAAAAAAAGCGAATACAAACGCACCGAAATTTCGAAAGCTGATGCCATAAAATATTTTACAGAAAAAGGTGATAACTATAAATTAGATTTGATTGACGGTTTAGAAGATGGTTCTATAACATTATATACACAAGGCAACTTCACCGATTTGTGTCGTGGACCACACATACCTGACACTGGGTTTATTAAAGCAATTAAACTTACTAATGTTTCCGGTGCATACTGGCGTGGTGACGAAAAAAATAAGGTACTCACTAGAATATATGGCATAACCTTTCCTAAAAAGAAAGAATTAGATGACTATCTAGTTTTATTAGAAGAAGCAAAAAAACGCGACCACAGAAAGCTTGGTAAAGAATTAGAGTTGTTTGCTTTTTCAGATAAAGTAGGTTCAGGATTACCATTATGGTTGCCAAAAGGTGCTGCTTTGCGCGAAAGATTAATTAACTTTTTGCAGAAAGCTCAAATAAAATCAGGTTACCTCCCTGTTGCAACGCCTCATATTGCTAGTAAAGAACTTTATATCACCTCTGGTCATTATGAAAAATATGGAGCAGATTCTTTTCAACCAATTAAAACTCCAAATGAAAATGAAGAGTTTTTCTTGAAACCAATGAACTGTCCTCATCACTGCGAAATTTATAAGAGTAAACCACGTTCATACAAAGATTTACCGCTGCGGTTAGCAGAGTTTGGTACAGTTTACAGGTACGAACAAACTGGTGAATTGCATGGTTTAACACGTGTTCGAGGATTTACCCAAGATGATGCTCACTTATTTTGCAGACCTGAACAGGTTAAGGAAGAGTTTTTAAAAGTAATTGATTTGGTGTTATATGTATTTAATGCCTTAGGATTTACTGAATATACGGCACAAATATCATTACGCGACCCGAACAACAAAACCAAATACATCGGCAGCGATGAAAACTGGGCTTTAGCAGAAAGTGCAATTATAGAAGCAGCAGCCGAAAAAGGTTTAAAAACAGTAACAGAATTAGGCGAAGCTGCATTCTATGGACCTAAGTTAGACTTTATGGTAAAGGATGCCATTGGCCGTAAGTGGCAATTAGGAACCATACAGGTTGACTATAACTTACCAGAACGTTTTGAGTTAGAATATATTGGTGCCGATAACATGCGTCACCGTCCAGTAATGATACACCGTGCGCCATTTGGTTCATTAGAACGTTTTATTGCAGTATTGATTGAACATTGCGCTGGAAAATTCCCACTTTGGTTAAGCCCTGAGCAAGTGGTCATTTTACCAATCAGTGAAAAATACAATGAGTATGCAAAAAGTATTGTAGATGCATTAAGCGAAATGGACATACGCGCTACTATTGACGAACGCAACGAAAAAATTGGTAAGAAAATACGCGACACAGAATTAAATAAAGTGCCTTACATGATTATTGTTGGCGAAAAAGAAGCAGCCGAAAATACGGTAGCAGTGCGCAAGCAAGGGCAAGGCGATTTAGGAAGTATGAGCATTGAGGAGTTTGCCCATTTGATTGGCGATGAAATTAAAAAGGATTTTGCTGTTTGATGAATTAGGTTTTAAAGGACATAAACTTTATAATTGATATTATTAATTTCTACTATTGTAATAAATATAAAATAATGATACAATACTTAACAAACCCAACAGGAAACAAAACTGCGGTACTTGTTCCTTAAGACTAGGAAAAGATAACTGCACGATATGCTTTAATTGAAAAAAAGATTGCTATTTTGACTGGAATTAAAAATGGATTGTACGAAGTAAAAGCAGCGAAATAAACTGTTAAAGAACTTCAATTATTAAGCAGTTTTTTGGATGAATATCGAAGTTAGAATTACCAATAATTTCAAAAAGAAGCGAAACCTTTATTAAAAAATGAGATGAAAGACATTAAGCCGAGCTATAGATTTGGAAAAATAGCTGCTTTGATTGGACTAATTGCTGGGACAACTTTAGATTTAGTTGCAATTTATACTGAGCAGTATCATCTTATTATCATTATATCTATTTTCGCTATTGCAATTGTTTTCAAAGGACTTTACGGAATAAAAAATGACTTTACGATAAGTGGAAATTTTTTAATTACAAAGTTTCCCAAGACAAAATATAATCTTGCAAAAGACATTAGTGACTATTCGTGCAAAGTTCAATCTTCAGGAAGAACCTTCACAAACTATACAATTTTCACACTTAATTTTAGAGATGGAAAAATATACCAAATTTCTAGTGACAATATGGTGAATTATAAAGAAATTCAAATTAGAATTTTAGAAATTATTGAAGGAATGAACCACTACAAACAAGAGCAAAATTTTAAATTTGTTTTGAATCTGCTGCACATCGGCCCTTTGCCGAGGGGCAGCCACTGGTAAGGCTTTGCAATCTGTACCACTTAAAAGTGCATTTGTAATGCATAAAACAAAAGGTATCTAGGTTTTTAAATACTAATACGCTGCCAACAAAATAATAATCAAGAAAAAAAAATTTCGTAATCTCTAAATAATTTAGATATTCGCGGCTTCGTTGTAGAACGGAAGTATTGAAATTGGCAACAAAATAAGCTATACGGCTTGTGAAAACTGCTACTTTAATACAGAAACAAACAAAAAAGTATTAATTAATTTAGGAGGAATTAGCTATAGCAACCACTTATCGCCCAGGCGGATTTTTTAAAAAGCCAACAGGAACAGGAAACAACAACTTCCGTAAGCCATATCAAAGGCCAGGTCAACGTGAAGAACTTCATCAGATAAACGAAAAAATTCGTGCTGAGAAAGTTCGTATTGTTGGCGAAGAGTATGATAACACAGTTGTTTCATTAAATGAGGCTTTAAGAATTGCAGAAGCAGCTGAATTGGATTTAGTTTGTATTTCGCCAAACGCAGAACCACCTGTTTGTAGAATAGTTGAATACAAAAAGTTTTTGTATGAATTAAAGAAAAAACAGAAAGAAATAAAAGCGAAAACAGTTAAGGTTGTTGTAAAAGAAATAAGATTTGGGCCACAAACTGATGAGCATGATTTTAATTTTAAAAAGAACCATGCTATTAAGTTTTTAGAAGATGGTTTTAAAGTAAAAGCTTACGTATTCTTTAGAGGACGTAGTATTTTATTTAAAGAACAAGGCGAAATTTTATTGCTGAAATTTGCACAAGAATTAGCCGATTATGGAAAGGTAGAGCAGATGCCGCTTTTAGAAGGTAAGAACATGAGAGTGATGATAGCGCCAAAAGCAAAAAAGTAAAAGCCCCACCAACCTCCCCAAAGGGGAGGCTAAAAAAAGGCAAACAGATTTTTAATTATTAATTTTTAATATATATAAGATGCCAAAGATGAAGACCAACTCAAGCGCAAAAAAGCGTTTCAGTTTCACAGGTTCAGGTAAAATTAAGCGTAAACAAGCTTTCAAAAGTCACATCTTAACCAAAAAGTCAACCAAGCGTAAGCGTAACCTTACTGGAACGACAATTGTTAACGATGCCGATTTAGGAAATGTGAAGCGTATGCTTTGTATAGGGAAGTAACCATCCCCAGATTTACAGAAAGGTAAATAAAAAAAAACACAGTTATTAACTAGGTGTAAGAGTTTAAAAGTGCTAAAATTAAGAGCCACTCTACCCAAAAAAACGAAAAAAAATGCCACGTTCAGTCAACCACGTCGCTAGTAGAGCACGTAGAAAGAAAATTTTAAAATTAACCCGCGGATATTGGGGAGCACGTAAAAACGTGTGGACAATAGCTAAAAACACTTGGGAAAAAGGTTTAACTTACGCTTACCGAGATAGAAAAACTAAAAAACGTAACTTCCGTTCATTATGGATTACACGTATCAGTGCAGGTGTTAGAGAGCACGGATTAAGCTACTCAACATTTATGGGTAAAATTCACAAAAACAACATCGATATCAACCGTAAAGTTTTGGCCGATTTAGCAATGAATCATCCAGAAGCTTTCAAAGCTATCGTTGATAAGGTAAAGTAAATCTTATCTTAATAAAATAAAAGCCTCCTAGTTTAGGGGGTTTTTTATTTTATAAATATTGAAACTTGACAATTCAATTTGTTTAACGAATAATAAACTTAGGTATTTATTAAACCTTTATATTCGCGAACACAATTAAAAAAACTTTTATAATGGTTGCAACCGATAACAAATTTGGAATTGATGAGGTATTAAGTCAATTACAAATTACAAGCGAAAATTATGGTGCTTCAACAGGTACAATAC
>JBEIDK010000041.1:0-21869 GCA_040383485.1 Flavobacteriales bacterium | reverse complement strand
TTTACTTTTTATCAAAGAATTTCGTATTAATAAACATTATTCTCCTTTAAACATTGGTAATCTTTTTTCTAAAAACGCATTCACGCCTTCGCGAAAATCATTGGTTGCTGCAGCTTTCTCTTGTAAAACACCTTCTAAACTTAATTGCGATTCTAAAGTATTATTCATAGACTTATTTAAAAGTTCTTTCGTATAGGCAAATGCTAAGGTTGGCATCTGTGCCAATTGTATAGCCATTTTCATCGATTCAGCCTCTAACATTTCATCAGGGTAAACTTTGTAAATCATTCCCATTTGTTGTGCTTCTGTTGCTGATATTTTATCCCCAAGTAGCATTAAGGCCATTGCACGCTGAAATCCTACCAAGCGAGGCAGTATATAAGTTCCTCCGCTATCTGGCACTAATCCAATTTTACTAAAAGCTTGAATAAAGTTTGCATTCATACTGGCTACAACAATATCTCCTGCTAATGCTATATTAGCTCCGGCTCCAGCAGCAGCGCCATGCACTGAACAAATAACTGGCTTAGGCATATTTCTTATTTTTAGAATAATTGGATTATAATTCTCCTCAACTATCTTCGCAATACCTTGGGCTTTTGGGTCTATGGCTTCGGCTAAGTCTTGACCAGCACAAAATGCTTTGCCTGAACCCTTTATTAAAACGCACCTAATTTCAGCATCATTTGCGCAGTTTTCTAATGCTTCTTGCATTTGCAATGCCATCACTTTTACAAAACTATTATACTTCTCAGGTCTATTAAGAGTAATAATACCAACACCATTTATTTTTTCAAATGCAATAAAACTGTTTTCCATTTATTTATAATTTAACCAAACCTACATTTTAATTCTAAACTTAACATTTAAATTATTTTATATAAATCAATAACTTGTAATGTTAAGAGCCGCATTATAAGCCTATTTTTTTAACATTTATTGATAAAACTATAATTTTATCGATAAAATTTTGAAGTTTATATTTTTTACATTACTTTTCGACCCAAACTAAACATTGAAAACTTATTTTTTGAATCAAAACAATGTGTAAAATAATAAAAATATCTTATGTATAAAAAAATTATGTCTTCAAAAAAACTATTTTCATTATGTGTTTTTTTTATGGTGATGTTTCTATCCATTGGTAGTAAAATAACCAATTTCATTGGCTCTATTTCTGCTCAACAAACTACCGATACAGTCTCATTAAACGAAACGCAAAAGCAGTTATTTAGTGAAGCTAAAAAAGCAGCCGGAGATAAGAATACCTTTATATCATTGGCAATGATTGGTGCAGTTTTGTTAGTTGTTGCATTTGCAATGTGGCTAGCATTTAGAAATGACGGAACCGAGAAAAAACAAACTTTTGCCCGCACACCTAAAAAAGATTTCTAGTATTTAATAAATATACAATTCAAAGATTGTGAAGTTTATCATTAAGCTTCACAATTTTTTTTAATAGTAACACAACATTAATTCTCATGGATATAATTAAGCAACTTATTGAATTCATTCTTCATATTGATAAACACCTGCTTGAAATTTTTACAGAATATCAAGGCCTTAGCTACGGAATATTATTTCTGATTATTTTTGTTGAAACTGGATTAGTTATAATGCCTTTATTACCTGGTGATTCGTTACTGTTTGCTGCAGGTGCTATAATAGCAAGCAGCACAACTGATGCTGTTTCATTACAAATATTAATACCTCTTCTAGTTTTAGCAGCAATAATCGGTGATAACACCAATTATTTTATAGGTAAGTTTACCGGAGATAAAGTTGTTGAAAATAAATTCCTAAATAAGTTTATTAAAAAAGAATACATAACACGCACTGAGAAATATTTTGAAAAGCATGGAGGAAAGACAATAATCATGGCTCGTTTCATTCCAATTGTAAGAACCTTTGCTCCCTTTGTTGCTGGAGTAGGAGAAATGAAATATAAAACATTTCTTACATTTAGTATTGGTGGAGGGGTTTTATGGGTTAGCTCAATGACTTTACTAGGTTATTTTTTCGGCAACCTAGAAATTGTAAAAAACAATTTCGAAATTGTGGTTTTTGGAATAATTGGAATATCAATTTTGCCAATTCTTGTTGGTGCACTAAAATCAAGATTTTCAAAGTAACTTTCAATTTAAAAATTAACGATGCATTATAACTTTATTATTAAAAAACAATGTCGTTAATAGATATTACCAATATAGAAAAGCATTATCAAATGGGTAATGAAGTTATTAAGGCACTTAGTGGGGTAAATCTAACCATCGAGAAAAATGAATACCTTGCCTTAATGGGCCCTTCCGGCAGTGGTAAATCTACTTTAATGAATATTTTAGGTTGTTTAGATACTCCTTCTTCCGGAACCTATATTCTAAATTCAAAAGACGTAAGTAAACTCAACGACAATGAGCTTGCAGAGATAAGAAACAAGGAAATAGGCTTTGTATTTCAAACATTTAATTTACTTCCTAAATTATCTTCATTAGAAAATGTAATGCTACCAATGCTTTACGCTGGCAAAAAAAAATCAGAACGCGAAGAACTTGCCAAATTGGTAATGAAACAAGTTGGTTTAGAGAACAGAATGAATCATAAACCAAGCGAATTGAGTGGTGGCCAAAGACAGCGTGTAGCAGTAGCAAGAGCAATGGTAAATAAACCTTCTATAATTTTAGCCGATGAGCCAACCGGTAACCTTGACTCAAAAACTTCTAATGAAATTATGGCTCTGTTTGCAGAAATACACCAAGCAGGCAATACCATAATATTAGTAACTCATGAAGAAGATATTGCACATTATGCTAAAAGAATTGTGAGAATGAAAGATGGAAAAATTGATTCTTATCACGATTAAATAATTTCATAAATTGTTAATTATGAAACAAATTTTATTCTAAACTTGTTATTTTCAACACTTAAGATTAAGTTTGTAATTCAATGTGTATAAATAACACCTTAATTTTTTATCATGGTTAGAAAAATTACGCTCTTTCTTTTTATTTTAATTACCCCAATTTTATCAAATGCTGCAAGCGGAATTTGGGGTCGGTTTGTAATACTAAATTTTGGAACTACAAACTACGTTGATGGCAGTCTATTTAATAATCAAAACCTAGGCACCTATTCAAATACGGCTAACTTTTTATTAAAAGGCGGACAAATAAAAACTTTCAAAAATGGTTCAGATAATGTTACTGGTGCCACCATGTATTATAGAATAAAACAAAATGGTACTCCTGGGGGTGCATTTACTTCTATAAATCTTCCATTTGGTGCAAACCTTCCTGCACCCGGCGACCAGCTTTGGGAAAATAATTCTCAAAACATTCTTATCACTCAAGGGCTAGCAAATGGTTATTATGATATTGATGTTTATTATGAATCAACTTTTACTTTTGGTAGTGGCAGTAATGGTTTACACATCGACAATAATAATGGCACAAATTATACAGCACATTTTACAATTAATTCAAATTTAAATTGTGCATTTAATCTTGGTAATGATACTATCATTTGCGGTTCAAATCCATTTCAAATTAATGGTCCTAACTTTTCTGGCGCCACTTATTTATGGAGTAATAATAGTACTGCACAAAATATTAGTGTAAGTTCTAATGGTACATATTCTTTGACAATTTCTAATGGAGGTTGCGTATTTTCAGACTCAGTAAAAGTTTCTTTTTTAACTCAACAGCCTTTTAGTTTAGGTAATGATGTTGCAAGTTGCGGAGCTGCTGGTGTATTGCTTAATTCGGGTTACTCATTGTCTCCTGATGATGATACTTTGACTATTATGTATGATGCAACACAAGGTGTTACGCAACTATTAAATTCTGGTAGGGTTTATTTTCATTCTACAGTAAAGTTAGTAGGTAATAATTTGTTTAATACTCCTTGGGTTGGTAATTGGGGGCAGAATGATGGCATTGGACAAATGGATTCTCTAGGAAATAATTTGTGGCGAATTAAATTGAATCCTAAATCTTATTATGGCTTAAATGGTACTTTTCAAATAGATAGTTTACAAATGGTTTTTAGAAATGCTAATGGTTCTGCAGTTGGTAAAGATTCATTTGGTCAAGATATTAAAGCAGATTATGGTACAATTCTAACAAATGCTAGTTCAAATTTTATTGGTGTTAATTTCAATAAAAAAGCTGGAACTGCTCAAAGTATTCTTTGGAGTACTGGTGCTACAACTTCTGGAATAAATGTTACAACAACGGGCACTTACACTGTAAATATAACAAGTGCTTGTGGTTATATTTATAAAGATACAGTTAATGTTAACCAAGGAAACATACCTTTAGTTAACGCTGGCTCTAACCAAGCTATTTGCCCTGGCCAATCAGCTACATTTACTGCACCAAGCGGTTTTGCTTCTTATAGTTGGAGCAATGGAGCTACCACTCAATCAATTACTACAAATATTGATGGAGATTATATTTTAACTGCAACAGATAACAATGGATGCTCGGGAATTGATTTAGTAAACTTAACTACTACCACCGAACCTACAACCAGTATTAATGCAGTAATTAATAATGCAACAGTTACTTTTACTGCTGTATGCAATATGGCTAATGCAACTTATAAGTGGGACTTTACAAATAATGGAACCATTGATAGTCAACAAGGGCCAACAGTGGTGAATACATATTCTCAAAATGGATTTTATACAGTAAAGTTAATAACTACAGTCTCTTGTGGTGACGATACAGTAACCAGACAAGTAAACATTAATTTTTCAGGTGTTGAGGATTTAGTGAATGCAAGTTTTAATGTTTACCCTAATCCGTTTAATGATTTTATAACCATCGAGTCAAAAGAAAATAATAAAATAGACAGGGTAGAAATGATTAATACTATTGGACAGACTGTTGTTGCAGAAAATAATATTAGCAGTAGTAGCAGGATAAATATAGAAACAGCGCAACTTAGTAAAGGAATATACTTTATAAAGGTATACAACAAGGAAGGAGTTGTTACAAAAAAACTAATTAAAAAATAATTCTTAATTTAAATAACATGAAAAAAATCTTTACTCTTTTATTTGCATCGGGGCTCTACCTAAACAGTATTGCTCAAACGCATCATGTGCACATCGAAATTGATACCAAGGCATTTCCAAATGTAGACTGTTCTGCAGATGCGGGAATAAGTGGCTCTCCAGGAGTTTTGCCTCCTGAAAAACTCTATTTGCACTCTGGACTTTGTACAAGTTCTCCTGATGACTGTTTCAATAATATCACTGTTATTAATTCTGCAGTTTGGCAGCATGTTGTTGGAAATTGGCAAGAAGGTAATTGTCCTGATGATGGAGTAGGATTAATGAACCATTTAGGCAATGGACTTTGGGATTTTGATATGATTCTTGAAAACTATTATACTGGTTCAAATGTATATATTGGTAGTACTTCAAGTGGTTTATCTACTGTTTGGAACCCAGCATCTAATCCTGTACCATATACAATTGGTTATGTTTTCAGAACGGGTTCTAGTTGCGAAAAAGGTGCTGACTTAGGCCCTAACAACGCATGTATGGATTATTTTATTGGTAACATAAATACCCCAACACCTGGCTTTATAAATCCTGGTGTTATTCCTCCACTTACAAATTATTCTCCTCCAGGGGCTACTTTTACAACCGGAGTTGAGGAGCCGAATATTATTTATCACCATTCTGTATCACCAAACCCTGTTCAAGATTTTACCAATATTAATTTTTTCTTAACTACGTTTCAACCAAATTTTTCAATGAAAATTTATAACGCTACTGGTAGTTTAGTAAAAATAGTTAGCGAAGGTTCAATGGCTGCTGGCGATAAAAAAATTACTTGGGATAGAACTAACGAATCAGGCGAGAGAGTTGCTTCTGGCGTATATTATTTTGTAATGCAAAGCAGGAACTCTGTTGTTACTGATAAGCTAATTGTTGTTGAATAGATAATAAATTTATAATAAATAATAGTCCGTCAATTTGCTTAATTGACGGACTTTTTTTTGCAATTTACTTATTGCGAACTTAACCAAATTTAACACCCTTTAAATCTTATAAAGATTTGGTCAGTCTATTTTCGCCACACAACAAAATAGAATGGAAACAACAACTATTGACATTAAAGAATTAAACGAACGCATACAGCGTGAATCTGCATTTGTAGATATGCTTAACATGGAGATGGAAAAATCTATCGTTGGGCAAAAGCATATGATTGAAAGATTGCTTATAGCTTTATTATCAAATGGCCATATATTATTAGAAGGTGTGCCAGGATTAGCAAAGACTCTTGCCATCAATTCGTTAGCTTCAAGCATTCAAGCGCAATTTAGTCGTATTCAATTTACTCCCGATTTATTACCTGCGGACGTTATTGGTACAATGATTTATAGTCAGAAGAAAGAAGAATTTTCAGTACGAAAAGGACCTATTTTTTCGAACTTTGTTTTAGCGGATGAAATTAACCGTGCTCCTGCAAAAGTTCAAAGTGCATTGCTTGAAGCAATGCAAGAACGCCAAGTAACAATTGGTGATGAAACCTTTAAGCTTCCTGAACCGTTTCTAGTTTTGGCAACTCAAAATCCAATTGAACAAGAAGGAACATATCCACTTCCCGAAGCACAAGTTGACCGCTTTATGATGAAAGTTGTTATTGGTTATCCTACAAAAGACGATGAGAAAAAAATTATTCGCCAAAATTTGTCGAGCAACAAACTATTAATCAATCCTATATTAAAACCTGAAGATATTTTAAAAGCAAGAAATATTGTTCGTGAAGTTTACATGGATGAAAAAATTGAGCAATACATTGTTGATATTGTTTTTGCTACTCGCTTTCCAAAACAGGCAAGACTTGATAAGTTTACGCAACTAATTTCATTTGGAGGCTCTCCTCGTGCCAGTATAAACCTAGCACTAGCATCAAAAGCCTATGCATTTATCAAACGAAGAGGATATGTAATTCCGGAAGATGTAAGAGCTGTTTGCCATGATGTATTGCGCCATAGAATTGGTTTGAGTTATGAAGCAGAAGCAGAAAATATAAAGGTTGAAGACATCATCAATGAAATTTTAAATACAGTTGAAGTGCCATAATAGAATTATAAATGTTGTATTATGAATTATGAATAACGCATATTCGAAATTCAAAATTTCAAATTCAAAATTTCAAACGTGTTAACAACAGACCTTTTAAGCAAAATACGAAAGATTGAAATAAAATCTAGAGGATTATCCAATCAGATATTCTCTGGAGAATATCATAGTGCTTTTAAGGGGCGAGGGATGGCATTTAGCCAAGTGCGCGAATATAATCCAGGAGATGACATAAGAACAATAGATTGGAACGTAACAGCAAGATTTAATCACACCTATGTTAAGGTTTTTGAAGAAGAGCGTGAAATGACTGTAATGCTTTTGGTTGATGTTTCAGCCTCTCAAAATTTTGGAACTGAACATCAAAGTAAATTAGATTTGGTAACAGAACTTTGTGCAACCATTTCTTTTTCTACCATAACTAACAATGATAAAATTGGGGTGATATTTTTTTCTGACCAAATAGAAAAATTTATACCTCCCAAAAAAGGTAAAACTCACGTGCTAAGAATCATCCGTGAGTTACTTGAATTTAAACCCATAAATACCAAAACCAATATTAGCAAGGCATTAGAGTATGTTACAAATGTGATAAAAAAAAGAAGCACTACTTTTTTGATTTCAGATTTTATGGACACAAATTTTACAAATGCGATTAGAATTGCTGCCAAAAAACATGATTTAGTAGCGTTAAAAATATTTGACCGTAGGGAATTAGAAATGCCAAATATTGGACTCGTAAAAATGTTGGATTCTGAAACTGGTATTGCAAATTGGATTGATACAGGAAATAAAAATGTGAGAGAAAATTTTAAAAAATCAGCCATTAAACAAGAAAAAATGTTGGACGATATTTTTTTAAGGACAGGAGTTGATGTTGCTAATATTAATACAAAGCTTGGCTATACAAAACCATTGATGACCTTATTTAAAAAAAGAGGAGCTAAAATTTAATGACAAACAAATACTACATATTAAATAGTAAGAAAATTGAATTAATAGATTTAATTAAAACAAACCAATGTTTAATTTTTAAATTTCTATTAATTACAGCAACATTTTTTTTATTCAGTACTAGAATTTCAGCTCAAAATGTAGTAGTAACATCAAAGCTAGATACAAACAAAATATTAATTGGCGACCAGATTAAACTATATCTAAAAGCCCAAGCAGGAACTGGAACAAAAGTAAAGTTCCCAATGTTAGTTGATACCATTAGAGATAAAATTGAAATTGTAAATCAAACAAAAATCGATACGAGTTATAGCCCCGATAAACAACGGTATGAACTTACAAAAACATTTACTATTACAAGTTTTGATAGTGGTTATTTTGCAATTGCTCCTTTTAATTTTTATGTAGATGATGATTCAATAAATGCAATAAGTACTTCGGCTCTTTTATTAACAGTGCAAACGTTGTCTGTCGACACTACTAAAGCATTTCGTGACATTAAAGGCCCACTCAATGCACCTTTAACTTTCGATGAAATTTTACCTTACCTAATTGTTGCAATTGCAATATTATTTATAATAGTTGGTATTATTATTTATTTGAAGAAACGTAAAAAAGCAGCTCCAATTATTTATTCAATTCCTAAAGTAGTAATTCCACCACACATTGAAGCACTTGAAAGCTTACAAAAATTAAAAGATGAAAAACTGTGGCAAAATGGCTTTGAAAAGGAATACCATATTAGGCTATCAGATATTGTTAGAACCTATATTGAAAAACGCTTTGGACTAACGGCTTTAGAGCAAACTACTGATGAAATAATACGACATACACGTACACTTGAAATTATTGATGAAGCTTTAAGAAATAAACTAAGACAGATTTTGATGCTAAGCGATATGGTAAAGTTTGCGAAAGAATTGCCTTTGCCAAATGAAAATGAATTAAGTATGGAGTATGCTTTTGAGTTTATTCATAAAACTACTTTAGTGCAAAAAGTCGAGGATAATAAATTAGAAAGTATTTAAAAATAGAAGCTCAATTTCTAATTAGGAAATTGATAAAAAGATGGACATTTTAAAAGAAATATCATTTGCAAGTACTTGGGCTTTTTGGCTCTTGCTGTTAATTCCAATATTTATTGTTTGGTATGCACTTAAACATAATAAGCAGCAGCCAGAAATTAAAATGTCTACACTTTCTTTTTTTGGAGTTGAAAAAGATAAGGGAAAGGTAAGGTATCTACACTTACCTTTTATTCTAAGAATATTAGCTTTGGCAAGCCTCATCATCTGTTTGGCACGCCCACAAAGTAAAAAAAGTTGGCAAGATGTAAGAACTGAAGGTATTGATATTGTTATCGCTTTTGATATTTCAGCTTCAATGCTTGCACAAGATTTAAAGCCCAATAGATTAGAAGCAGCAAAAGAAGTAGCAATAAATTTTATTGATAGTAGGCCAAACGATAGAATAGGGTTAGTTATTTTTAGTGGAGAAAGTTTTACCCAATGCCCATTAACTACTGACCATGCAGTGCTTAAAAACTTATTCAAGGATATTAAAACAGGAATGGTTACCGATGGCACAGCCATTGGTTTAGGACTAGCCAATGCAATAAATAGAGTTAAGGACAGTAAAGCAAAAAGTAAAATAATAATATTAATGACTGATGGGGTAAATAATAGTGGAAATATTGCTCCTGAGCTTGCTGCTGATGCCGCTAAGCCATACGGCATTAGAGTATACACAATTGGTGTTGGAACAAGAGGAATGGCATACTCGCCTGTTGCATTATATCCTAATGGAGAATATGCATACAACTATGTGAAATGTGATATTGATGAAGCGACACTAAAAAAAGTTTCTAAAACAACGGGTGGCAATTATTTTAGAGCAACGGATAAAAAAAGCTTAGAAAAAATCTATGGCAATATTGACAAGCTAGAAAAAACAATTATTGAAGAAAAGCAATATACTAAAAAAAGCGAATGGTTTTGGCCATTGGCAGTATTAGCCTTTGCCCTTTTGGTTATTGAATATATCGTTAAAAATCTTTGGTTAAGAATATCACTATAAATACAAGTAAAATTATGATAGGTACCGACTCAAATAATTTACCAATATTGAATATGAAAACAAATACATCAATAAAATTCAAAAAATAACGTGTTTAGATTTGAACATACATATTTACTTTGGGTACTGCTATTAATACCTGTAATAGTAATTATATACCTCATACAATTGCGTTCTAAAAAAAATGCACAACTCCTTTTTGCGGAAGGCAATTTGCTGCCATTCTTAATACCAACACTTTCTAAAACCAAGCCTTTTTTAAAAATGATATTGTTATGCTTTGGTTTGTTATTAGTAATTATTGCCATTGCCAATCCTCAATTAGGTAGCAAACTTGAAGAAATAAAAAGAGAAGGAGTTGACATTATGATTTGCTTAGATGTTAGTAATAGTATGATGGCACAAGACTTGCCACCCAGTAGATTAGAACATGCTAAGCAAGCAATTATAAGATTGGTAGATAATTTAAAAGATGACAGAATTGGCATTATAGTTTTTGCAGGTGATGCTTATGTGCAATTACCTATAACAACAGACTATAATGCTGCAAAATTATTTTTAACTCAGATTGATAATGGAATAGTTCCAATGCAAGGTACTGCAATTGGCACTGCAATTGATTTGGCAGTAAATTCATTCGATAAAAAATCGCCAACAAAAAAATCAATCATAATAATTAGTGATGGCGAAAACCATGAAGATGATGCTATTAAAGCATCTGAAAATGCAATTGAACAAGGAATTACGGTAAGCACTATTGGCCTTGGCTCACCCGAAGGAACCCCAATTCCAGAATATTCAGGCGGCAGAAACATCGGTTTTAGAAAAGACAATCAAGGAAACACAGTAATTACAAAATTAAATGAACAGATGTTGCAAGAAGTTGCGGCTGCTGGCAGAGGTGCTTACGCTAGAGATGACAATACTTCGTCTGCTTTATCTGCAATATTTAAACAAATAAACTCATTAGAAAAAAAAGAGTATGGTAGTAAAGTTTATACCGACTATGAAAGCAGATTTCAATTTTTTATCATGGGTGCAATTTTGATGTTGATAGCTGAACTACTAATCAGTAATAAACGAAGTAAATGGTGGGATGCCTTAAATCTATTCGGAGAAAAAACAAACTAATTTACCAGTGTAATAATTTGACGATTCGATAATTTGATGAAAAAATGTTAGAAAAGGTAAACATATTTAAAGTAAAGATTTTACTTCTTGCGTTATGCCTCCCTCACCTTTGCGGGTTTTGCGGATTTGGAGCAAAATGGCATTTAGGGTTGGACTTGTATGCACAATCTTGGAGACGTGATGTGCGCAAAGGAAATGAGTATTACGAAAAGAAAAACTTTAAAGAAGCTGAAAAAAAATACAAACAAGCGCAAGAAAAAAAACCTGATAATTTTGATGCTAACTTCAATTTGGCAGACGCATATTACAAGCAAAAGAAATATGAGGAATCAGCAGCAATATTTAATAGTTTAAAAGATAAAACAACAAACAAAGATAAGCTCTCAAGCCTTTATCATAACCTTGGGAACAGCTATTTAAAAAATAAGAAATACGAAGAAAGTATTAATTCATTTAAGCAATCTTTAAAACTTAAGCCACAAGACAAAGACACAAAATACAACTTGGCTTACGCAAACGCTATGTTGCAAAAACAGCAAGAACAAAAGCAACAAAATAAAGATAAAGACAAGGACGACAAGAACAAGGACAATAAGGATAAGCAAAATGGCCAAGGTGAAAAAGGAAAAGACAAGGAGAAAGCTAATGAACCAAAAAAAGGTGAAAATGATGGTGAAAAAAATCAGAAACCAGAAGACGGTAAAATGAGCAAAGAACAAGCTGAACAATTGCTCAAAGCAATACAAGGTAAAGAAAAAGATGTGCAAGACAAATTAAAGGCACAACGTGCAAGGGGCGCAAAAGTTAAAGTTGAAAAAGATTGGTAAAAAAAATTGTAAATTTTAAATCGTGACTATTAAATTACTAGTTCCTACAAGTGTATTTAATGTTTTTGAAATAGATTAGAGGTAAAAGATGAAACTGTTATTAGGTAATAAAAGATTGAGAATTGTATTAGTGCTTATGGCGCTATGCTCCCCTTCGTTTTTCGGGTTTTTCGGGAAAGGAGCAAATTGGAATATTGGCAAATTACATGCGCAAGATTTCACAGCTTCAGTAAATAGAAACAGAATGGCGGTTGGCGAACAATTTCAATTAAGCTTTACTGTTAATACAAACATCAACTCATTTAAAGCTCCAAACTTTAATGAATTTAATGTTTACAGTGGTCCAAACCAAAGCCAAAGCATGAATATTATTAATGGCTCTGTTAGTCAGTCTATCAGCTACTCATACATATTAGCTCCAAAGCACGAAGGCAAAATAACAATAGGTTCCGCAACAGCAACAGTTGGTGGAAAAACATTACAAACAAAACCAATTACCATTGAAGTAAGTAAAGGTAATGCACAAGCACAACAAGGAGGACAGAATCAACAGCAAGGCGCTAGGCAACAACAAGGTGGAAACAATAACGCGAGCAATGAAGACATGGGCGACAAACTATTTGTACGTGCCGTTACCAGTAAATCTAAAGTGTACGAAGGCGAACAATTTAATGTCGTATATAAAATTTATTCCCGCCTAGATATTATTGATTTAGGTGTCTCTAAAATTCCTAAATTTAATAGTTTTTATACTGAAGATTTAGATGAAAAAAATAGACAAATAGTTGTGCATACTGAAAATATTGATGGGGTACAATATAAGGTAGCGGAAATAAAAAAGAATTTATTAATACCACAACAAAATGGTAGTCTTGAAATTGACCCTTTAGAAATGGAAGTAATCATACGCCAAAAAAGTAATAGAAGCAGAGACCCATTTGATATTTTTGGTGGTTTTTTTGGTGGAGGATACCAAGACATGAAGGTGGCAATTAAAAGTAAAACTGTTAAGGTTGAGGTAATGCCTTTGCCTGCTATCGGTAAACCTACTAATTTTAATGGCGCTGTAGGTGACTTTAGCATACAAACAAAACTCAAGCCAGAAAGCCAAAAAATGAAAACTAACGACGCCGGAAATTTAATTTACTCAATTTCAGGAAAAGGAAATTTAAAATTAATTGATGCATTTAAAATTGATTGGCCTCCAGATATTGAAGGATATGATGCAAAAACCATTGACCGCATTCAAACTACAATTAATGGATTGAATGGAACAAGAACCTTCGACTATGTTTTTATTCCTCGACATAGCGGAAATTTTAATATTTCTGCTCAACAATTTACATATTTCGACCCAAATAAAGCTAAGTACATAACACTAAGCACTCCAGAATTTTCACTTGCAATTGAAAAAGGTATAGGTGGCGAAAGTTCAGTAAGTGCAACAACTTCAGGCAATAATCAACAGGATATAAGAGTTTTAGGTAATGATATAAAATACATTAAAACAACCACTAGTTTCAAAAAAATTGATGATGAATTCTATGGTTCAAATTCATTTTTTTTATTAATGTTTTTACCTGTAATTTCTTTTACAGCTTTGATATTTGCTAAAAAACGAAATGAAAAATTAAGCTCAAATACTTTGAGCTATAAGATGAAACAAGCCAATAAAATTGCAAATAGTCGTTTAAAAATTGCAAACACACATTTGCAAACAAATAATTTTAATGACTTTTATAAGGAAGTACTTGAGGCATTATATGGTTATTTGAGCTATAAATTTGCATTACCTATTGCGCAATTAAATAAAGATAATATTAATAATCTATTAATAAACAAAGGTGCCGAAATGCCCATAATTGCTAAGCTTAACGAAGTGCTAAATAACTGTGAATTTGCTCAATATGCTCCTGCAAAAGACGCTTCGGCAATGAAAAGAGATTATGATAGTGCAGTTGAAATAATAATTAGTGTTGAAGAAATTTTAAAAAATTAGATGAAACAGTTTCCACATAAAATATTCGGTTTTATATTCACATTACTATTTTTTGCAACTTTTAGTTTTGCGGATACTAATGTGCAACTATTCGAAAATGCAAATCAGGCTTACACAAAAGGAAAGTATGCTGAGGCAATAGTAGCATACAAAAAAATTATAGCAAGCAATGAATGTAGTGGCGAACTTTATTTTAATTTAGGGAATGCTTATTATAAGCTAGATAGCATTCCTCAGGCTATTCTATATTATGAAAAAGCAAAATTATTGATGCCTAATGACGACGATTTGTATGTTAATTTAAAACTCGCCAACAACAAAACTACCGATAAAATTGAGGCAATACCGCAGTTGTTTTTTATGAATTGGTATCAAAATTTCTTGCAAACATTTACCACAAATACCTGGGCATGGTTATCAATTTTGGCTTGTTTTGGTGCTTTTTTATTATTCTGGTTGTTCTACAATTCACGTAATCAAATATTTAAGAAATTTTATTTTTTTAGTGGTGCTATGGTACTGGTTTTTTCTATTCTGCTTATAATCATTACTTCTGCATCTAATGAATCAAAAATTGCGCATCGTGCAGTAATATTTACACCTTCTGTAACCCTAAAAAGTGAACCCAACAATAATTCTACTAGCTTATATGTTATTCACGAAGGAGCAACATGTAAGATTACTGAACAAGTAAATGATTGGCTCAGAGTAAAATTAGATAATGGTAATGAAGGTTGGCTTGCTAAAACAGATGTAAAAGAGATTTAAACTCTTTATTATTATAACTTACATTAATTAATATGTTCAGTTAAACCTGCCTCATTTGTTGTTAAAAAATCTGTTAGTTTCTATCTAATTATTTAACCCAGATTATGCATTAGAAATTCTATTACAACGCAAAACCCCTTCAAAATATGAAGTAAATAACTTTTTCTCATGCATCATATATTCAATATGATTTATTCCTAATAGTTCATATTTTATTGGGCTTTGGTGTTTCACCACGAACCTATAACGCGTAATCTGCGTTAAACACAATGAAAATTGTATGTTTGTATTAAAGAAAAACAGAAATAGAACATGCTACCAAATAAAAAAATAATAAATGCTTGGGCTACTTATGATTTAGCAAACTCAGTATATAACTTAGTAATTACTGCAACTATTTTCCCAATATATTATAATGCGGTAACTTCAACAAAGACAGAAGATGGAACCATTATAAACAATACAGTTGCATTTTTAGGCTTTAACTTAAAAAATACTGCCTTATATGATTTTGCTTTGGCATTCTCATTTTTATTGGTTGCATCTGTAATACCATTATTATCGGGTATTGCCGATTATGGAGGAAGTAAAAAATCATTCATGAAATTTTTCTGCTACTTAGGTGCATCAGCTTGTGCTGCAATGTATTTTTTTGATAAGACTAATTTATGGTTTGGGATACTAATGGCTGTATTGGCCTGCGTTGGATTTACAGGTAGCTTGGTGTTCTACAATTCATATTTGCCCGAAATTGCACCACCTGAAATGCAAGATAAGGTAAGCGCAAAAGGTTTTGCAATGGGCTATTGGGGAAGCTCCATATTATTGATTTTATCACTTGCTTTAATAATGACACGCGACACTGGTGCCGAAAAACTACAGATGATGCGTTATGCATTTATTTTTGTTGGCCTTTGGTGGTTTGGTTTTGCACAAATACCCTTTCGTTTTTTACCTAATGGAGTTTCTCAAGCTAAAAAAAATGAAGACAATTCTAGTTCTATTTTTAAAGGATATTCAGAGATTAGAAAAGTATTTGGTGAACTAAAACACAACAAAAGACTCATTGTATTTCTGCCAGCTTTTTTTGCATATAGTATGGGTGTTCAAACGGTGATGTTGGTAGCAAATCATTTTGGTTCGGATGAAATAAAAATGGAGTCAGGCCAATTGATTACAACCATATTAATCATACAATTTGTGGCAATGGCTGGAGCCTATTTGTTCTCCTTTGTATCCAGAAAAATAGGAAACATTAAAGCACTAATTATCGCAACACTAATTTGGATTTGTATTTGTGTAGGTACCTATTTATTTGTGCATACTGCTATTCATTTTTACATAGTTGCTGGTTTTGTTGGTTTAGTAATGGGTGGTATTCAATCATTGTCAAGGTCAACCTATTCAAAGTTTTTGCCTGAAACAACAGACCACACTTCTTACTTTAGTTTTTATGATGTGTGTGAAAAACTAAGTATTGTTTTTGGCATGCTTACCTTTGGTTTAATAACACAAGTAAGTGCAACCATGCGCACACCTATCTTAGCTTTAATAGTATTCTTTGTTGCTGGTTTTGTACTATTGATTATGGTACCTAAAGAAAAGGCAGAATAAACTATATTTTTATTCTAACCAACTTTTGTAATACTTACCATCATCAATTTTAATGGCTTCGTGCGTTATCATCAAAGGTTTAAAAGTATCAATCATAACAGCTAACTCAAGCGTTTCTTTTTTACCAATACTTCGCTCATAAGCGCCTGGATGTGGGCCGTGCGGAATACCACCTGGATGCAAGGTGATTTGACCAGCTTCAATATCATTCCTACTCATAAAATCACCATCAACATAATACAGCAACTCATCACTATCAATATTAGAATGGTTGTATGGAGCAGGAATAGACTGTGGATGATAATCATAAAGTCTTGGACAGAATGAACACACTACATAGTTATGCGCTTCGAAATGTTGGTGCACTGGTGGTGGCTGATGCACACGTCCAGTAATAGGCTCAAAATCATGAATTGATGTTGCATACGGATAGTTGTAACCATCCCATCCAACAACATCAAATGGATGTGTAGCATAAATGTAATCGTAAATTACTTGTTGCTTTTTAATCTTCACTAAAAAATCGCCTTTCTCATCATGTGTTTCCAAATCTTGTGGTAACTTAAAATCACGTTCACAAAATGGAGAATGCTCAAGGTGTTGCCCTACAGAATTTTTATATCTTTTTGGAGTGTAGATAGGACTGAATGATTCTACATACAGCAATCTATTATCGATAGTTTCAAAATTTATTTGGTAAATCATACCACGAGGAATAATTAGGTAATCACCATATTCGAAAGGAATGTTTCCTACTAAAGTTCTAAGTACACCCTTTCCTTTATGTACAAAAATCATTTCATCGGCATCGGCATTTTTATAAAAATAATCTTTTGTACTATAACGAGGTGCCGCCAATCCAATATGTAAATCATTATTCACCAAAAGGGTTTTACGACTTTTCAAAAAATCATCTTCTGCCGGAATATCAAATCCTTTCAATCGTAAAGATTTTAAGCTTTTATTATGTTCAATTACTGGTTCAACATTATGTACAGCAGCAATTTCTTTTACAATGGTTGGTCTGTGGGTGTGGTAAAGCAAAGATGACATTCCATGAAATCCTTCGGTACCAAACAACTGCTCATAGTATAAAGACTTACCATCTTCTTTGTAAAATGTTGTATGTCGCTTGTGCGGAAATTTTCCAAGTTTGTGATATAGTGGCATTCTTAATTTATTTTAAAAGATTGTTTATGTTAAAAAACTCAATAGCAAAACTATTTCTTTTTTTCGAATCTAGTTTTAAAACTACCAATTATAAAAATGAGTTTTATCATTTTTCAATTTTTTTCTTTTTCTCAATTAGTGTGTGGTAAGTTCATCAAAAGATTAAACTTAATTTCCGCCGAGAAAATTTTTACCCATTTAATTAGAAGAGTTAAGAATAGAGTAAAACGAAAATGATCATTCTCAGAAATTACAAGAATAATTAGACTTCATTATATTGCATTTAGAAATATCTTTAAATTCCTAAAAATCTTTAATCAACAATAAACCACCGAACGATTAATATCAAAATTCTTTATTTATAAATAAAAGCTGAGGGATTATTTATTCTGTTTAATAAGGGCATGGTTATATTGATTGACCTTTCAATTAACATTTTTAGCGTTTTGGTTTTTTTACTTAACAACAATAGTTGGGAAACAATGCACAACATGGTTTATTACGAAAACAAACAGCGAGGAAATGGAGTACCTAAAGTTTTGAAGGCGCTAAAAATAGAAAAGCCGCCATTTCTGACAGCTTTTCCGCTTTTGTACCCAGCGCCGGAGTCGAACCGGCACGGTTTCCCACAGGTGTTTGAGACCAGCGCGTCTACCAATTCCGCCAGCTGGGCATACTATTTGAAAGCGGGAGGGCAAAAGTAAACTTTACTTTTACTTTTCAAAATAAAATGTAACAATCAGCATTATTGATTGAAAGCTAACTATAATATAACTTTTTATCGTACTTTTATTCCAAATGTATTTTGTTTAAAACTAATAAAAACTATTTTTGTTATCTTATAAAAAGTATGAACTTTAAATCACTTGTTTTTTTATTAATAATTATACATAGCATTCAAGCAAAAAGAATATTTGCACAAGATGTTGTTGGTCCAAAAGCAATTACATGTGTAAGCGTGCAAACAAGCGGAGATGTTATGCTGACATTTTTGCCACCATTGGTCAGTGGTAATGCTAACTTCGATTTTTTTGAAATCCATTATTCAATTGATAAAAACGGACCTTATAATATTTATATTGACCCAAATAATAATAATCCTTCACTTACAAATACAACTCCTGCCGTACCAATTCCTAATCCTGATGCTAACAATCAACCGTATTATTTTTATACGGTAGTTTCATATACAGCAAACGCTACGCCTGGTTTACTATCTTATTCTGATACTGTTTCAACAATTTATTTAGAATATTCAAGTGCAAACGATGGTAATTCTAATCTTACTTGGAATGCTATTAGAAATCCTTTGTTACCTACATCAAGCTCTTACTATCAAGTAAAGAGAGGTTTTAAAGAGTATAATTTACCAATATACTCATCAACATCATTGTCTGACTCCACAACACTTGTTAATTACACTGACAACTTAATTGGGAAATGTGACGATGATGTAACTTATCTTATTGAAATTAGAGATTTTTTATCTGGCTGTTTTTCAAAATCGAACGCTGTAACAAATAGCTTTTTAACACCCGGACCTGATGCGCCATTTATAACAAATGCTACAAAAAATAATGTGGGATTAAGCATTGTTAATTGGCTTCCCTCTACTTCAAGCGCTACACAAGGTTACAAAATTTACAAAGACAATTGCGGAAGTCCAGATGAAATTGCTACTAAAAATGGAATAAATTCAGTTACATATACAGATATTGATACTCTGTTAGGCTGTGAGAAATGTATTAGTTTTAGAGTAGCTTCTTTTTTTAATTGCCCAACTTATGTGCCTCCAGGAAATGGCCCTAAAATTAAAGTTGGTCAACCAAGTTTATTTCATAATTCAATAACTGTATCTCATACTTTTAATCAATGTACTTATGAGGCTAGTTTATCATGGTGTGCTTATAAAAATTGGACAACTGGGGTTAAAGAATATAATGTTTGGGTAAGTAAAAACGGTGCACCTTTTTCTGTTGCTGCAACTTTAGACCCTTCAAGTACAAACTATACTTATATTTCTGGTAAAGAAGTAGCAACATACGTTTTTCAGATTGAAGCCAAAGACGTGAGTGGCAATTTTAATTCAATGTCAAATTTTGATACTTTATTTGCTGCAGTTCCCAAGCAACCAATTGAGGTTTATTTAAAATATGTTACAATATTACCTAATGGCTTTGTTAAAGGCAACTTTACAAACGATACACTTGCATCACTTAAACGCTACGAAATTTTTAGGTCAGAAAGTGTTGATGGCACTTTTGAAGACAAGGTAGCTGTTATACCTTTTCATCCCCATAAAGACACGTTGCAGTTTAAGGATACAACAGCACTTACAAGTGAATTAAGCTATTTTTATAAAGTACAGGCCATTGATAGTTGTGAAAATAAATCCCTAGTATCAAATATTGCCAAGACTATTTTCTTAGAAACAACAGCCGAACTTAATTTTACAAGTGAAATGAGCTGGAGTAATTATGTTGGGTGGGTAAGCGGCGTTAATTATTACGAAATTTATCGTTCATACAGCAATCGTTTCGAAGAAAGATTAATTAAAAAACAATTATTAGATAGTGGCATTACTTATATCGACGATTTTTCTGACACCCTAAATCCAGATGGTCATTATTGCTATAGAGTAATGGGTGTGTCGGTATTTGATACCATTCATTATTCAATAGATTCAAGTTATTCTAACTTTGTATGTATTCGTCAGACGCCACATATTTTTGTGCCAAACGCCTTCACCCCTCCAGATGGCTATAACCCAGTTTTTAAACCAACCATGATTTTTATACCTAATGAAAGTTATGAATTAAAAATTTTTGACCGTTGGGGAACTTTAATTTGTACTTCAAATAAAGTAGACCAAGGTTGGGATGGCTCATATAGAGGAGTTCAGAGTCAGGAAGGATTGTATTCATGGCAAATTCGGTATAAAAATATGAAGAACGAATTTGTTTACTTGAATGGAACTGTTGCACTGGTTCGTTAACTTTATTCTCAAAATTATTTAATGCTTAAATCTTTCAACCTACTCGTATTCTTGGTTGTTTCAATGCAGCTATGCATTGCTCAACCTAGAATTGATAATTATAAAAACGGCATAAAAAAAAGTGAAGAAAATTTTAAAGATGGACTGCAACATGGCCTTTCTATTTACTATTATCCAAATGGCAAGGTAGCAAGAGAATGTAACTACGAATTTTCGAAAGAAAATGGAGAATGGAAACAATACTTTGAAGATGGAAAATTAAAGGGTGTTGAACATTATATAAATGGTAAAAAAAATGGACAGTTTCAATACTATTATCAAAATGGAAAAACATCATTAAGTACCTATTATAAACAAGACAAACCAGACAGTTTGCTATTAAGCTATTACGATGATGGTAATACTAAAAGTGAGGAACATTATAGCAACGGCAAAAAGATTGGCACATGGAAATATTTCTACAACAATAAACAATTACAAAGCCTAGGCTATTTTAAAAACGATTTACAAGATAGCACCTACACTCAATGGTTTGATAATGGAGGCGTTGAAAAAATAGGCAATTATAAGTTGGATAAGGAAATAGGTACATGGAAGTTTTACTATCCTAGCAGTCAGCTAAAAGAAGAAAGTTATTTTGATGATAAGGGCAAAAAAATAATTACTTTTAATGATAAGTCAGGAAAACAAATTATTGCCAATGGTAACGGCTCCATGACGAAATACTTCGAAAATGGGGCTAAACGCGCTGAAGGAAGTTTTTTGAATGGATATGAAAATGGTGAATGGAAATTTTATACTCCAAACAATGAATTAGAATCGGTAGAAAATTTTAACGAAGGTAAAAAAAATGGTAAGGCTATTTACTATATTTCTGGTAAAATAAGTAGAACAGGTAACTATACTAATGATAGAAAAACGGGTTTTTGGCAGTGGTATAGAAAAGATGGTAGTTTAGAAATGGAAGGTAGCCTTGACAGTGATTTGCAAGTGGGGTATTGGAAATACTATTTCGCAAATGGTAAAAAAGAATTTGAAGGGAAATGTGTAAATAATTTGCGCGATAGCACTTGGACTTATTTTTATAGAACAGGCGAATTTTGGAAACGCGGTGATTATGAAAATGATAAAAAAACGAATAATTGGATTACATTATTTGAAAGTGGTCAGAAGTTACAAGAGGGTAAATATAATAACGGTCTAGAAGTAGGGCTTTGGAAATCATGGTATAGT
>JBEIDK010000040.1:0-22487 GCA_040383485.1 Flavobacteriales bacterium | reverse complement strand
TTCACACCCTCAAAAAAAAATAATTGCAAGAATGGAACTTCCTACAAAATACGACCCTAAACAAACAGAAGATAAGTGGTATAAATACTGGTTAGATAATCAGTATTTTAAATCAACACCTGATGAGCGTGAACCATATACTATTGTTATTCCTCCTCCAAATGTTACTGGTGTGTTACACATGGGTCATATGCTTAATAATACTATTCAAGATGTATTAATTCGTCGTGCACGTATGCAAGGCAAAAATGCCTGCTGGGTGCCGGGTACCGACCATGCATCAATTGCTACCGAAGCTAAAGTAGTTGCATTACTAAAAGAAAAAGGAATCAATAAAGCCGACCTTACGCGCGAAGATTTTTTGAAATATGCTTGGGAATGGAAGGAAAAATACGGAGGCATCATTCTTAAACAGCTTGAAAAATTAGGTGCTTCGTGCGATTGGGATAGAACCAAATTTACGATGGATGCCGATATGAGTGAAGCCGTTATTGATGTATTTATCGATTTATATAACAAAGGACAAATATACCGCGGCGTTCGTATGGTTAATTGGGACCCGCAAGGTTTAACTGCTGTAAGCGATGAAGAAGTAATTTATAAAGAAGTAAACTCGAAATTGTATTATGTAAAATATAAAATAGCAGCCTCCCCAACCCCTCCTAAGGAGGGGCTTAGTGATACTAAAAATGATAGTACGTCAGAAGTCCTCCCTTTTGGGGAGGATTTAGGTGGGGCTTTTATTACCATCGCTACAACCCGTCCCGAAACTATTTTAGGTGATACTGCAGTGTGCGTTAATCCAAACGATGAACGATATGCGCACTTGCGTGGAAAGCATTGCATCATACCAATTGTTAATCGTGTTGTGCCAATTATTTTTGATGATTACGTAGATAAAGATTTTGGAACAGGTGCGCTGAAAGTGACGCCAACACACGATATTAATGACTACAACTTAGGTATTAAATACAATTTAGAAGTAATTGATACCATTGAAAATAATGGTACATTAAGTAATATTATTGTTACAAAAGGAAGTGAAGCTGCTGCTAAATATGTAGGACAAGACAGGTTTTTTGTACGTAAAGAAATTATCAAAGACCTTGGAGAATTAGGACAGGTTGTAAAGGTTGAAGACATCAAAAATAAAAACGGTTACAGCGAACGTACCAACGCAGTTATTGAACCTAAGTTAAGTTTGCAATGGTTTTTGAAGTTGGACAATATGAGTAAACCTGCGCTGGAAAATGTGATGAATGATAACATTCAACTCATACCTGAAAAGTTTAAAAATACTTACAAACATTGGATGGAGAATGTACACGATTGGTGCATTAGTCGTCAGTTGTGGTGGGGACAACGCATACCTGCTTGGTACGACGCAAAAGGAAATACCGTTGTTGCAAAAACTTTGGACGAAGCTCAAAAGTTATATACTGATAAGTTCGGGAAAGTCCTCCCTTTAGGGGAGGATTTAGGAGGGGCTGGTGTGGGGCTTATGCAAGATGAAGATGTTCTAGACACTTGGTTTTCTTCATGGTTGTGGCCAATTACTGTGTTTGATGCAAAGGTAATCCAAAACGGCTGGGACAAGGCGAATGACGAATTAAAATATTATTATCCAACCAACGACTTGGTAACGGCTCCCGAAATTTTATTTTTTTGGGTGGCGCGCATGATCATGGCTGGCTATGAATACATCGGCAATAAGCCATTTACAAACGTTTACTTAACTGGCATTGTGCGTGATAAGTTAGGACGTAAAATGAGCAAAAGCCTTGGCAATAGCCCTGACCCAATTGACTTGATTGAGAAGTATGGAGCTGACGGCGTACGAACTGGAATGTTGTTTTGCAGTCCTGCAGGTAACGATTTACCATTTGACGAAAGCACTTGCGAACAAGGAAGAAATTTCTCAAATAAAATTTGGAATGCTTTCAGATTAGTAAAAGGATTTACTGTTTCTGAAACAGAACTACAAAAAGAAGAAGCAAAAATTGCTGTTGCTTGGTTCGATGCTAAGTTTAATGAGCAACTAGAAAACATCAATGAACTGTATGCAAAATATAGAATTTCAGAAGCATTAATGGCGACCTATAAATTGGTGTGGGATGATTTCTGTGCTTGGTATTTAGAAATGATAAAGCCGGCATTTGTTGATGGAGTTTCTCAACCAATTGATAAACTTACTTACGATGCAACCATCAATTTCTTTGAAAAATTACTAAAGGTATTACATCCTTTTATGCCATTTATTACTGAAGAAATTTGGCATTTGATTGCAGATAGAAAAAAAGAAGAGGCAATCATTGTTGCAGCTTGGCCAACTGCTGCAGAGTATAACAAAGGTTTGGTAAAACACATGACTGCCATTCTTGAGGTAATATCTAACATCAGAAATATCCGTAACCAAAAAGGAATTTCTCCGAAAGAAAAACTTACACTTTGCGAAAAGCTAACTGATGCTGCACCAATAAAAGAGTTTGATGAATTGCTTTGCAAAATGTCTAATTTAGATAAGGTGGACTATGTTACAGAAAAGCCACAAGGTTCTATTTCATTTATGGTTGGTAATACTGAATTTTACATGCCTATGCTACAAAATATTGACGCCGAAGCAGAAACTAAAAAACTAACAGAAGAGTTAGCATACACCAAAGGATTTTTAGAAAGCGTAATGAAAAAATTAGGTAACGAAAAATTTGTAGCAAACGCAAAACCCGAAGTTATTGCCAACGAAAATAAGAAACGTGAAGATGCTGAGAATAAAATAAAAGTGTTGGAAGAAGCATTGGGGGCTTTCAAATAATTTTATAAATTTGAATTTCAAAATCATATTTAATGAGTACTCAAGAACTAAAAAACTTAATTCATGAAAGCGTCGAAAATATTGATGATAAATCATTTTTAGATGCAATAAATTCATTGTTACAGCGTAAATACCAAAGTGCAACTCAACCAGTACTTTCTGATCATCTATTGAAACGAATAAAAGAATCGAAAGAACAAATACAACAAGGCCGTTCTTTTTCAAATACTGAAGCTGATAAATTGGTGGACGAATGGCTAACTAAAAATTGAACGTAAAATTTTATGCCTACAAAATTTCTCGTTCTTTTTTTATATGCATCTTTTCTGTTTTACTCATGTAGCAGCAACCCAGATATTGTTCCAGCACAATCCAAAGATTTTTGTGCAAGCATACACAATACTGATACTGTAGCACTCAGCAACGAACTAAAACCATTGGATAGTTTGATGCAAATAAAAAGTGGTGCCTATGTATTGGAAGATGGCGGCAATGCATTACTTACCCGTGCATGGCTTTGTGAACATGCCGAGAAAACAATAGACATTCAGTATTTTATTTTTTCCACTGATAATGTTGGTTTAATAGCCAGTGATTATTTGGTAAGAGCTGCAGACAGAGGCGTGCAGGTCCGCATCATTGTAGATGACATTATGGTTGAAGCAGGTATTCACGAAATTCTAACGATGGATTCTCATCCGAATATTTCAATAAAAATATATAATCCGGGAGTTAATTTGGGTAAAAATATTTTTCAAAAACTAGGAAAGTTTGCCACTGATTTTAGAAATTCTAATCAGCGCATGCACAATAAAATATTTGTTGTTGATGGCAAAGTTGCCATTACTGGCGGACGAAACATTGCAGATGAATATTTTGATTATGACCATGAATATAATTTTAGAGACAGAGATGTTTTGCTTTTGGGCACTGTAAATAAAACCATCAACCATTCATTTGAAACTTTTTGGAACCATGATTTGTGTGTGCCAGTAACTAAGCTTGTAGATGAAAAGGAAAATGATTTTTCAAATCCTAAAAGGTTCGAACGTTTGCATCAATATGCTTGTAACCCCGAAAATTTTTGGCCGCAGCTTCGACAACAAATTCAAGAGTTGCCTGATGCTTTTCACCTCGTTGAAAAAGATGGAAAAATAGCATGGACTGATAGCATATTTTTTGTTTCGGATATACCAGGTAAAAATGATGGCAGCAAAGGCTTGCAGGGTGGGGGAGTTACAACCTCAGAGTTGGTGAGACTTGTAAAAGAAGCAAAGCATTCAGTTGATATTCAAAGTCCGTATTTGATAACAACTGAACTAGGACAAAACCTATTTAGAGATGCCGTAAAACGTGGTGTTAAAGTGCGCATACTTACCAATAGTTTGGCGTCAACGGATAATTTAGAAGCATTTGCCGGCTATCAAAAAAACAGAAAAGATTTGTTAAAAGCAGGCGTAAGAATTTTTGAATTTAAACCTAATGCTGCCGAAAGAATGAAGATTGCAACAGGCGCCATTCAAAAGAAATTGAACTACACGCCCGTGTTTGGATTGCACGCAAAATCAATGGTAGTAGATGGTAACATGACAGTAATTGGTACATTTAACTTAGACCCACGCAGCGCAAATTTGAATACAGAATGTTTTGCCGTAATACATTCAAAACAACTAGCCACAGGAGTTTTAGAAGGAATGGAAAATGAGTTTAAACCAGAAAATTCGTGGGAAACCATTCTTAGTTTTAATCCAGATGCTGAGGTGAAAAAATCAAAGCGTATCAAAACATATACAAAGAAACTTTTACCTAAAGGAATATTATAATTAAGAAATAATAGCTTTATTAGCATAACATAATAATAAATTAAAATTTACACAATGACACAAAAAACATCAGGAGCATTCGTTGCAGCATCATGGATTGCCTTAGGAGTAGGCGCAGCTGGTTTTTTAGTAGGACTTTGGCGTGCAGATATGCTACTAAACGAAAAGGGTTACTACTTTACCATTCTTATGTTCGGATTGTTTGCGGTGGTATCCTTACAAAAAAGTGTAAGAGACAGAATGGAAAACATTCCTGTAACTGATTTATACTATGGCATTTGTTGGTTTTGTACAATTCTTTCTGTTGCATTGTTAGTTATTGGGCTATGGAATGCAACGCTTTTGCCCAGTGAAAAAGGCTTTTATGCCTTTGCATTTTTATTAGGAATATTTGGAGCAATTGCTGTACAAAAAAATACTAGGGATAATTTAGAAGCTGAAAAGTAGCCTTCGATTAAAAATAATTTTACTTAAAAAACATTTAAGTCTATAATTTTTTGAACTAAAAATTGAAAGCATAGTAAAAGCTAGCCAAAATTTTACACATGCGATTACTCACATTCATTTTAATTACAATAACTTTCGCTTCATGTTCTACAGTCAAAACCATCAAGTTGATGCGTGATGGCAGTACTAAGCAATCAGCATTCAAACAGGAAATTCCATTTGAATACAGAATGAATTTGATTGTAATAAAACCAATTATCAATGGTAAACAACGTAACATGATTTTTGATACTGGTGCACCAAATGTAATGAGCAGTTCACTTTCTAATGAAATGAAATTGAAAGAAAGAGTAAAACAAACATCCTACGATTCACAAGGTGGGAAATCAAGCCTTAGTTTTGTAAGTGTTCCAGAAATAAAAATAGGAAATATTGATTTTATAAATACCTGTGCCGCCATAGCCGATTTTGATAAATCACCCGAAATGAAAGCATTGAATGTTGATGGAATTATTGGCGCCAACCTCATGAAATATGCTACCTGGTATCTTGATTTTGAAAACATGAAAATCGTTTTTGCATCATCTGCCGATTCCATAAAGGTAAATGAGAAACCCGCCAATATAAAGTTCGTATCAACCATAACTGGTACTCCCAAAATTGAAATTAATTTTAGTGATGTGGTACAAAAAAATATAACATTCGATACAGGTTCTAATGGCGATTTCATTTGCAGTCTAAATGCTTTCAAGAACCTAAAAAAGAAGAATAAAATTAATCAATACATCTCTAACTATGGAACTTTTGGTTCTGGTTTGTACGGACATGGCAAGCCCGATTCTAGTTTTACTGCTGTTGTTAGTGAACTAAAAATAGGTGAAACACAACTCGGTAAATCACGAATTGATTTTAATCCTGGAGATGTAAATACAATTGGACTAAATTTCTTATCCAATTACAATATCATCCTCGATTGGAAAAGGAAAAATATTGTGTTATATGAAATAAAAAAGTTCAATAATTTACCATATTTATCTCTTGGCTTTTCTTTAAAATCTGATAATGGAAAGGTAGTTATTGCCAATGTAATTCCTAATACTGATGCAGAGCGCAAGGGCTTAAAAGTAGGTACAGAAGTGATTGGTATTAATGCTATAAAAATAACAAATGACGTAAAGGAAATTTATGAAATATTTCATTCGAAAAATTACTTTAATAACGGACTCAATTCTTTAGTTACTATTGACGAAAGAGGAGCACAAAAAACATTTGATATTTTATATGAAGCTATTCTTAAATAGGTATAATTCGATAGATGCTATATACTAACATTAGGTTGTTTATAATTAAACGTATTGCAATAATTAATGCTTTTTTACGTTAATACATTCGTGCAGTATATTATAATTTAATTTTCGAAATATGTTAGCAACTATTTTATTACAAGCAACATCAACCATTGCCGATACAGCTTCCATTGCCGCTGCACCTAAAGAAGATTCATTATCGCTTCTACAACTAATTATGAAAGGTGGATTTATTATGATTCCAGTCGGAATATTATCCATCATCAGTATCTACGTATTTATAGAAAGATACATTACCATTAGGAAGGCAAATAAAATAGATAAAAATCTTATCAACTCGGTTAAAGACAACTTAGTAAAAGGTAATATTGATGCAGCACGTACTGCATGTAAAAATAGTTCTTCTCCAGCAGCTGCAATGATTGATAAAGGCATTTCTAGATTAGGAAAGTCAACCAAAGAAATTGAAAGTGCTATGGAAAGTGTTGGTAAACTTGAAATAGCAAAGCTTGAGCGGAATACTAGTATTTTGGGTATTATTGCTGGTATTGCTCCTATGTTTGGTTTTATAGGAACCATCAGTGGGGTTATTAAAATATTTTATAATATATCTTTAGCCGATAATATTTCAATTGGATTAATTTCAGGAGGCTTATATGAAAAAATGATAACATCAGCTGCTGGTTTAGTTGTTGGTGTATTTTCATTTGTTTGTTATCACTATTTACAAGTGATGATTGACAAGGTTACATTTAAAATGGAAAGCACTGCACTTGAATTTATGGATGTTATAAACGAATAACC
The DNA here is from genome assembly GCA_040383485.1 of Flavobacteriales bacterium. GTDB lineage: Bacteria > Bacteroidota > Bacteroidia > UBA4408 > UBA4408 > JBEIDK01. Next base: position 15,294 of record JBEIDK010000040.1, on the reverse strand, counting down.
TACAACTGAATATGAATATTAGAACTCGTAAACATAAATTTGCTGCAGAGGTAGGTGCATCAAGCATGAGTGATATCATGTTCTTCCTGATGCTCTTTTTTCTTATTGTTTCTACCTTGGTAAATCCTTCTGTAATTAAATTAATGTTGCCAAAAGCTAAGTCTACTTCAACATTAAGCAAACAACAATTTTTTGTAGACGTATCGGCCGAAAAGGAAATTTCATTTAACAATAAACCTGTAGCTTTAGAAGAGTTAGAAAATGAAATTAAAATGAAAGTAATCGGAGTAAACGAACCAACAATAGTTTTACGATTTGATAATTCCTTAACCATTCAAGACTTGGTTGATGTATTAGAAATTGGAAATAAGCTTAAGTTAAAAATGGTATTGGCTACAAAAAATAAAAAGCAATAGTTAAAAACTTTTGTGGAATTGAAGTCTTGTTTGCATCAATCCATAAATTAAAAATAAATGGAACAATCTAAAAATAATAAAGCAGCCGGTTTAATTGGAACATTAACTTTCCATGCTTTGCTTTTTTTATTATTCTGGCTTATTGTATTCAAAACTCCAATACCACCTTTTCCTGAAGAAGGCGGAAGTGGTTATGAAGTAAATTTTGGAACAAGTGAAACTGGAAGTGGTGATGTGCAACCAATGGTTGATGCTGGTAATAATTCAAGTATTGACAAAACTGATAAAGTAGAAACACCCTCTGAAACCAAAGCTAGTTCAGCATCGGCCGAAAGGGTAATTACTGATGAAACAAATACCGACGAAACAACTGAGGTTCCTTCAGGTAAATCTGAAACAAAATCAGATTCTAAATCTGTAGCTAAAGTAGATGAAACACCAAAGGCTGAAGAAAGAAAGGCAGATAGCCGTTTTTTATTTCCTCCGAAGAAAAAAGGTTCAGCGGCAACAGCAAATGAAGGTACCACTGCTGGCAATGGCGACCAAGGTTCACTTGATGGTTCAAGAAATACCATGTATCATGGACCAGGAGGCAACGGAGGTGAAGGTACTGGACTAGGAAAGGGAAAAGGAATTGACAATGGTGTTGGGCCAGGCATTTCATTTAAATTAGATGGCCGAAAGTCCAGTTCATTGCCTATACCAAAAGCAAGTTTTAGTGAAGAGGGTAGGGTAGTTGTTGAAATAAAGGTTGACCAAAATGGCGTTGTAGTAAGTGCCAAACCTGGTGTTAAGGGTAGCACAACTACAAATCCTCAACTCATGGAAATAGCTCGTAAAGCAGCCTTAACAGCTAGTTTTAATACCAATCACGATGCACCTGATGTACAAAAAGGTACCATCATATATAATTTCTTTTTAAAATAATTTAGATTTTTTATTTCTGATTATACTATCATTAATCTGATAAGTCAATATTAGTAAGGGCAGTTCCAAAAAATCATTAATCACGTCATTGCGATGCCACTTCAGCGAAGCACCGTAATACAGCATCAACACAAAAAGAAAATACATGTTGATAATCTCAGTATTGGCAAACCTTTCAAGAGATTTATTCAATACGTTCGCAATGACGAGACCTACTTTTAGAACTACCCTAAAGTTTAACCCAGATTACGCATTAGAAATTCTATTACAACGCAAAACCCCTTCAAAATATGAAGTAAACAACTTTTTCTCATGCATCATATTTTCAATATGATTTATCCCTAAATGTTCATATTTTATTGGGCTTTGGCGCTTCACTACGAACCCCAAATGCGTAATATGGGTTTAATTTACTATATTAACTTTTGGTTAATAGTTGTTTCCAAATTTTTTTATTTTTTAAAAATAATAGCATATTTGCAAAATATAAATCAATTAAAATTTAATTAACATGAGAAAAAAATTACAAATTAGTTTATCAAATGGTTTGCTGAGCAGACTTTTTGTTTTTGCACTGTTACTTACGAGTAGTCTTAGCTTTGCACAACCTGTTCCACCGCCACCATCAGGTGTTTTTCAAGTTCAGATAAATTCTGCAAGTACACCTGTTATTTGCCCAAATAGTTCTGGAACATTGACTGTTATTAAAACAGTTGGTCTTGGTCAAGATTTAAATATTTATGACTTTGAAATTGAACTTCAAAGAAATGGACAATCCCCTGTTGTAGTTTACACAGGAAATACATCTGCAAATTTAATTTCCTTTAGCGTAACCGATTCAGGATCTTATGTGGCTTATGCTTATCCGCCAACCAGTCCAAATAATATGGGCTCTATTACTACATTTGAAACTAGTGCTCCTGCTTATTTAGCCCATCAGGTTGCTCCAACAATATCTGCTGGTAGTAACAGCACTACTCTTTGCCCAGGCGGCAGTGTAGTATTGACTTCAAGTCAATCTGGAGACTGGACTTATACAGCAACTGCAAGTAACGTAGGTGTAAATGTTCCTCAATTATCTGTTTCTTACAGTAATTTATTTAGTACTAGCCAAACTTATTACCAAACAAATAATTGCAGCCAGACATCAAACTCTATTATTGTGACAAAAAATATTGTAAGTGCAGCAATTTCTGGTACATCTACAATATGTGCTGGTGGCTCTACAACACTTACTGCTTCTGGTGGTACGTCATATTATTGGACAACATCGCCTAATCCACAAACAACAGCAATCATTACCGTTAGCCCTACTACCAGCACAACATACACCGTAATTGCACTTGCAAATGGTTGTAGTGCGAGCACTAGCCAATTAGTTACTGTTAATAACTGTAATACTGCAGGTCCTCAAGGTAGCTTTCCTGCTAACCAGTGTGGTTATATTTCAAATGTTCCCTCAGGTTTCATGAATTGTTCTCAAATAATTGGTGCAACAGGTTACTTGGTTAAGTTTTACAATGTTGGCTCAACAACTGTATATGCTCAAAAAACATCAAACACCACTGCCATCACATTTACTGGTCTAACACCTGCTTTATTAGGCGGTACACAATACGATGTAACTGTAACTCCAATAATGCCTACAGGCCCTGCAGGTGTTGAAAGTAATAAATGCAGAATGGGATTAATAGCAACACAAACTCCTAGTACTATTGCAACAACTATTTTACAAACAGGTGGTTGTACTTTAAATCCCAACATTGCTCCAACATTTCCATTAACTGCCTCAATTAGGGCCACTTCTGTCGCTCAAGCGAGTAATTATCAATTTCAATTCACAAATGTAACGAGCCCTTCAATTCCTGCAATTCCAAGATTTCAAACCTCTGCTAGAACTTTATTTTTAGGAGCTGTATCTGGATTAATACCGGGAGCAACCTATGAGGTTAGAGTTCGTGCAACAGTAGCAGGGGTTCAAGCTTTAAACTATGGGCCACCATGTTTAATTAAGATAGCTGGTAGCTTAACTCCAAAATTTGCTGCTAACAATACAACTTCTGATGTTGTAATAAATAATTTTAGCGTTTCAACTTTCCCTAATCCTTTCAAGAACAATACAACATTTAATATTTCATCTGAAAATGACGAAATGATAAATATTCAATTGATTGACATAGCTGGTAAAATAGTATTTACCGAAAGAGTTAAGTCAAACACAAATTTTGAATATAGCGATGACAAATTAAATTCAGGTATTTATTTCTTGCAAGCAACTAAGGTTGATGGTTCAAGAAAAGTAATTAAAGTAATTAAAAACTAATTAAGTTTTTATTTTACACAAAAGCCCTGCAGAAATTTCTGCAGGGCTTTTTTTGTTCTGTAACAAGTTTAAAAATATATTTGACCAATGAAAAAGTTAAGGAATGAAGAGTTAAATAGGATAGACATAAATACATTTAAAAACATTGAAAAAAATAGGATTGTAATTGTTTTAGATAATGTTAGAAGTTTAAACAATATTGGTTCGGTTTTCAGAACTTCAGATGCCTTTAAAATTGAATCTATTTTTTTATGCGGAATTACAGCAACACCGCCAAACAAAGAAATACATAAAACAGCGTTAGGCGCTCAAGACTCAGTTAAATGGGAGTATTGCAAGACTACAGAAGACGCAATTGCATTATTAAAACTAGAAGGCTATAAGATTATAGCAATTGAGCAGGTAGAAAATTCAATTATGCTTAATAATTTTATTGTTGATAATGATTCTAAGTATGCATTAATTTTTGGTAACGAAGTAGAAGGAGTTGCCCAATCAATTATTGATAATTCCGATTCTGTAATTGAAATTCCTCAATGGGGAACTAAACATTCATTAAATGTTTCGGTTAGTGTTGGCATTGTATTGTGGGAGTTGGTTAGATAGCAATGCTGAATAAAAATTCAAAAAAATACTTTCCATATATCAAAAAAAATTTTACTTTCTTTGCAGTTAAAATAATTAGTACACTCAATGAGAGAGAAAAGGCAAAGAATAATTAAGGACAGTAATTTGGGAAGTAAGGGTACAGATAGTTCTTATGGTAAGAGAACATTTAAAAAAGGTGATAACACTCCTCCACCATCGAGAGAAAGTAAACCAAGAAATGAAGGTTCATCATTTAGTAAAGAGGAAAGACCAAGATACGATAGTAATTCATCTACTAAAAGGGAATATAAACCAAGAACAGAAGGTGGTGGCTCCAGAAATGAAGAACGTCCCAAATTTGATAGTTCCTCATCATACAAAAGAGAATACAAACCAAGAAACAACAGCGATGCATACGGAAACAGCGAAAGGCCAAAATTCGATAAAACTTCTGCTCCATTCAGCAAAGAGTTTAAGCCTAAATTTGATAGGAATACAAATTCTGATGAAGGCGCAAATTATAGAAAACCGTCATCGTTTGAAAAAAACTCAAAAGCCCCATTTGTTTCAAGGAGAAGTGCAGCACCAACTGAGAAAAGCTTTAGTAATTTTTTTAAGGATGATGATTATAAAGATACCAAAGCCCCAAATGGTCGTAATTGGACATACAAGGAAAGAAAGAAAGATGGTAATGAGAAAAGTTCGTTTTCAGAAAGTGCAGATAAGAAGTCATTTAAATCTTATAAAGAAAATAGTAATTTAAGACAAGAAAGAACTGGTTCTGGTTTCAAAACACCATACAATTCGGTTAAAGCTCCTAAAGATAATCTCGACAAGTTCGATGATAAATTTGATTACGATAATTATAAAGGTTCTGATTCGGACGATTCATTTAAATCAAAGAAACCTTACGATTCTAAAAGAGGGAGTTCTTTTGGCGATAAAAGAGCTTATAGCCCAAAACCATATTCCAAAAGAGTTCCAACAGATAACATCCTTTCTAAACAACATGATGATGGTTTAGTACGATTAAACAAATACATAAGTAATGCAGGGATTTGTAGTAGGAGAGAGGCAGATGAATTAATCCAAACTGGTGTTATTAAGGTAAACGGAAAAGTTATCACAGATTTAGGCGTTAGAATTAGCCCTACAGATATTGTATTGATGGAAGGGCAAAAAATATCTCAAGAAAAGAAAGTTTATATTTTAGTGAACAAGCCTAAGGATTTCATAACTACTGTTGAGGACCCACAAGACCGCAAAACGGTTATGAATTTGGTAAAGGATGCCTGCCGAGAAAGGGTATATCCTGTTGGTCGATTAGATAGAAATACAACTGGCGTTTTATTATTGACCAATGATGGTGAATTGACAAAAAAATTAACGCATCCAAAATATGAAAAGTCAAAAATGTATCATGTGTTTCTAGACAAGCCACTTACAAAAGCCCATTTCGAATTGATTGAGCAAGGAATAGAACTTGAAGATGGTTTTGTAAAGGTAGACGCAATTGATTACGTGGCTAAAGCACAAAATTTTGATGAAGTTGGTGTAGAGTTGCATAGCGGTAGAAATCGTATTGTGCGAAGAATTTTTGAAAGCTTAGACTATAGAGTATTAAAGCTGGACCGTGTTATGTTTGCAGGTTTAACCAAAAAAGATTTGCCTAGAGGTAGGTGGAGATTCCTTACCCAAGCAGAAATATCAATGCTTTATGGAAATTAAATTAACCACTAACCACTAACCACTAACCACTAACCCCTAACCACTAACTACTAACTACTAACTACTAACAACTAACCAATAGAATGATAAGCTACGATACAAAAGAAATTTCTGCGGGTAAGTTACAAGCAATACTAACTGCCTCAGTTGCTCCTAGGCCAATTGCATTTGCAAGCACCATTGACTCCGATGGTAATGATAACCTTAGTCCATTTAGTTTTTTTAATGTTTTTAGTAGTAACCCACCCATAGCAATTTTTTCTCCAGCACGAAGAGTAAGAGACAATACAACAAAGCATACTTATGAAAATGTTTTGAAAGTACCTGAGGTGGTCATTAATGTGGTAAATTATGACATGGTTCAACAAACATCATTAGCAAGTACTGAATACGGTAAAGGAATTAATGAATTTGTAAAGGCAGGATTTACATCAATTGCTAGCGATTTGATAAAGCCCAAAAGAGTAAAGGAGTCGCCAGTGCAAATGGAATGTAAAGTTATTGAAACGAAACCATTGGGTGATAGCGGCGGTGCCGGAATTTTGGTAATCTGTGAAATCCTAAAAATTCATATCAATGAAGGTGTAATGACCAACGAAAGAATTGACCAAAATAAAATTAACCTTGTAGGCAGGTTAGGTGAAAACTGGTATACTAAAGCATTTGGAGAGGCATTATTTGAAGTTGCGAAGCCATTGACAACACTTGGCATTGGCATTGATAAATTACCTGAATATATTAGAAAAAGTGACGTGTTTACCGGCAATGATTTAGGTATGTTAGGAAATATTGAAAAGTTTCCAAGTATTAGCGAAGCACTTAAATTCGTTGAAGAAGAGGGCCTGCAAGATTATTTGTTAAATCACTCAAAGAATAATAAACTTGAAAAAGATTTTTATATTCATAATTTAGCTAAAAAATATTTGAGCTTTAGCAACGTAGAGGGTTCTTTAAAAATTCTTGTAGCCGCTTATGAATAGAAATTAAAACTAGAACAGATAAAATAACAAAATAAATTATATAAAATGTTTACACTAACAGGAACTTTAAAAGTAAAATTTGATGAACAAGTAGTTTCAGAAAAATTTAAAAAACGCGATTTTGTAATTACTGATAACAGTAGTCAGTATCCTCAGCATGTTTCTTTTCAATTAACTCAAGACCGTTGCAATTTGGTTGAGCCATTTCAAGTTGGTCAAGAAATTAAAGTCTTTTTTAACTTACGTGGACGCGAATGGTCAAGCCCACAAGGGGAAATGAAATACTTTAATACTGTTGAAGCTTGGAAAATTGAAAACGCTTCTGTAGGAGTTGCACAAGCAGTAAATGCTCCAATACAAAGTAATAACGCACCTCAAACCTCTGCACCAAAAGCAGCAGAAACATTTATTCCTGCATCAACGCAAGATGATGATTTACCGTTTTAATAAAAACTGAATAATAAAAAAAGCCTCAAATTATTGAGGCTTTTTTTTAGTTATTAGTATGGTTATTACTCCACTTCAGCTGTTTTACTTTTTGCTAATTCCATAGCAAAGTCTGTAAAGTTTTTGTGTGCCGTTGTGAATGTAAATTTTTGTGGTCCAGTTTTCTCGATTATGTTCCTGCGGTCCAGCGTATCCATAAATTCGTTACGCGTATTTACATCACGCAAACGACTGTTGTTGCGCACCACTTCGAGGTATGATGAATTTTCGAAGTAGTCATTTATCTGGTCATATTCAAACTCTGAGTAGTTTATCAAATCCAAGAAATTACGACCATCCTTGTCTAATTCGTAACACAAAATGGCAAAGAAAATACATACATCACGACTCAACATTTCATTGGTTTCGTCTGAAACAAGAAATGCAAAATCTTGACGCATAATCAAGTCATGCCCAAATGAAAACTTAAAAAAGTCTTCATAAAATTTTTCTTTTTCTTTTAGTTCAATAAAATTTTTATTGGTTGGTAAAATAAATTTTCCACCCATTAAATCTTCAACTATTTGGCGGTGATTTTTAGAATATTCCATAATTACTTACTGTTATATTTGGTACTTTTAATGTGTATTCGTCTGTTTTTATTTTTTTGTTTTTCTTTTTTTCGTCAAACTCTAATTGCAAATCTTCTTCAAACAAAAGTGTTGTAAGCGCAAAAAGTTTATCCGATTCAATTGCTGTATATTCCTTTTCAAGTGTGGTTGCAGCCCAATCAAAGAAATTATTTACAGGTAGCTGTTCGCGCAATTTTCCTTTGAAATAATCGATGTCGAAAATCCATTTATCGTTGTTATCAATTAAATCTTCGACATAAATGGTATCGTCTTTTGCAAATTGTTCCATAAATGCTTTTGCATTTAACGCTGCATTTGAACTAAGCACCATGTTGTTTTTACGCTTGAACATTTTAGGAACAGGCGTTTTGTATGGATTGCGCAAGAAGGTTATAAAGCCTGTAAGAATGGTACTTTCTGTTCTGATGCGTTCAATTAAAGGCAATAATTCATTAGTAAGTATTCGCGATTGTTTGAGCAGGTCATCGTTGGTTTGTATCAATTGAAAATAAAGCGATTCGAATGATTGACGAATGTTTTCATCATAAAAATTCAATCGTTTATTGTTTACAAATTCCGAAATGTTATATAATTTACTAATCACACTTTCGTTGTGTGTTACATCCAAAATTCTATTTAAAGGTAATATGTAGTAGTCAATCCAAAACGAAGCGCGCTGCACTTTTTCGCGGTAATCAACTTTCTCTAAGTTGGCTTTTAAAGCACGAGTTTGTTCTAAAAGACTAATAGTATTGTGTTCTACTGCTGTTACAAACTCGCGAATTTCGTTCGAAATATTTTTCACCCGGCTATCCAAAACATCTTTATCACCAAAAATTTCATCCTTAATTTTTCGGAATAACTCAGTAATTGAATAATTATATTTCTCGATATGCTCCGGCAATAATGGACGGAATTCTTCTAATATAAATTTTAGAAAGTTCAAGTACTCAGAGCGTAAATCAAAGTCATTACCTATGCGTCGCATCAGTTTATACTCCAACATTTGTGTTTCAATATTCCGGTTGTGTTTCAAGAATATTTCTGCCAAATGCTCTTGTTTCAATAAACCTTCGGCAACATGTGCGTCAAACATATCACGAATAATATCGAAATATTCAAGCGTGAAACGGATGATTGTTTTGGGTTCTATTCTCATTCTATTTAAGTATTTAGTAGATAGATTTTAGTGCTTCGTTTTTGTATATAGTATTTTGTTTTTTATTGTCATTGCGGACTTGTTCCGCAATCTTAATTTCAATTAATATTATTTTGTTCGTCAATTATTTTAATAATTGTTTCTTTCAGAGTTGGTAAGTCTGCTTTAATAATGTCCCAAATAAGTTGTGCATCAATTCCAAAATATTCGTGTCCAAAAACATTTCTCATTCCTACTATTTGCTCCCATTCAATTTCAGAAAACTTATTTCTAAAATCTTTTGAAATATGATTTGCTGCTTCGCCAATAATTTCCATTTGTTTTACACAGGCAAAACGCATCATTGAATTGCCAAGAAACTCATCAAAATTATTATTCAAAAGATAGTTTTCTATTTCAACTATTGTATCTAAAATATGCTTTAGTCTTGCTATGTCGCCCAGCTTACTTCGCATATATCAACATTTTTTCTTTTTCAATGAATGGTTTAATGTACTTTGATACAGAATTTTCCGAAACCAAATCCACTTTTTTATGCATCAATTTTTCCAACTCTAATTTCATTTTAATAAACTTCAATCCAATAGGTTTACTGTAATCTAACTCTACTATTAAATCTAAATCGCTTTCGCTATCATTTTCATTTCGTGCATAAGAACCAAACACAAATGCCTTAAACACAGGTTGCGTTTTAAAGTAATTGTTTAGTTTGTTTATTTCTTGTGTGTTAAGCATTTTTATTCGTGTTTAATTCATAGTATTTGGTATATAGTTTTTTATATGTCATTGCGGGCTTGTTCCTCAATCTTAATTTTATTATTCTAATCGACACTATTATTAAACAATTCGTGCAGTTTTTGTTTTAATAATTTCTTGTCAGGCAGTTGTATTTGGTACTCAGAAACCATTGTTGGTGAAAGGGTTCTGCCGAGTGCATATTCAACAACTTCATTGTCCTTGTCTTTGCACAATAAAACTCCAATGCTTGGATTTTCATTCGGTTTCTTTACATCACGGTCTAAGGCTTCTAAATAAAAATTAAGTTGACCCAAATGTTCGGGTTTAAACTTTTCAGTTTTTAGTTCAAACGCTACCAAGCATTGCAGGCCACGGTGATAAAAAAGTAGGTCAATATAAAAATCGCTGCTCCCAACTTGCAATTTGTATTCATCACCTATAAACAGCAAATCTTTACCAAGTTCAAGTATAAATTTTTTCATTTGGCTTATTAATCCGTGTTGTAATTCACTTTCGCTGTGCTGTTCCGAAAGGTTTAAAAATTCAAACACATAGCTGTCTTTGAATGTGTTTGTGATATCCTTATTGCTTTCTCTCAACACTGTTGAGAGTTTTGAACTACCAATCATTGCACGCTCAAAATGACTTGCGGATATTTGCCTATCAAGTTCTCTCTTGCTATACTTCTCTTGAATTACAAGTTTTATATAATATTCTTTTTCTTCAATCGATTTACATCTTGAAAAGATAGCTAAATTGTGTGTCCAACTAATTTCTCTCACCAGTGGTGAGAGTTTTGGAAAATCTTTATAAGTTTCATAAAACTGCTTCATTCGCCAAATATTTTTATCGGAGAAACCTTTTATATCTGGTTCATTTTGCTGTATATGTCTTGCTAATTCATTCACTACAGAGTCGCCCCATTCTGATGCTTCAATCTTTCGGCTCACATATTCCCCAATATTCAAATAGAGGCTGATAAGCTCCGAATTTACGGCTCTTACTGCATTTGCCCGTGCTTGTTTTATAAGTTGAATTATGTCAGAAAATCGTCTGTCCATTATTTATTTCGATTTGTCATAGAGTTTAGTTGTTGGTATTTAGTTGTTAGTATTTAGTTGTTAGTATTTAGTTGTTAGTATTTAGTTGTTAGTATTTAGTTGTTAGTATTTAGTTGTTACTATTTAGTTGTTAGTGTTTAGTTGTTAGTATTTAGTAATATAGTTTTTATTAAAAAAATCAACATCACTTGTATCAGCAAACTTATCCGAAGTAGCACTACCAAAAAGGTAAGCCTCATCAATATCATACATAGTAAGCAATGATTTTATTTCGGTAAGGTTTGATTCTATTAATTGGTTCATTTTTTAATTAATTCAAAGTTTAAAATGTAAAGTTCAAAATGGTTTTAGTTTAATAAATTTTCTACTTCTGTTTTTAGGATAGGAATATCCTTATTTATTATTTTCCAAATGATTGTATGGTTTACATTGTCATAAGAATGAATAACTTTATTTCTCAAATCAACCATTAGTTTGGCATAAGAAATTTGTGTTTCTGGATTTATTTTTAAAAGTTTATTCATTGCTTCGCCAATTATTTCTAGTTCTCTTTCAACTGCTCTTTGTTTCGTTTTGCTTTTGATATAAATATTGAAATCCTTTTTAAAATCTAGATGCTCGTCAATAGAATTTATTGCAACTTGTATATCAGTTAATAGCTTTTTTTCTTCTTCCGAAATCATATCAACTTAATCTTACTTTTATTAATACTTGCAATCAAATAAGGATTCGAAAGCGTTTCTTCAGCTACTAAATCAACTTCTCTTTTCAATAAATCTTGCATGGCATACAACAATGCAAAATAGTTGTCCGAGTATTGAACATAATCAATTCCTGTTTTGAACCTGATTAAAAAATCAACATCACTAGCATCAGTAAACTTATCCGAAGTGGCACTCCCAAAAAGGTACGCCTCATCAATATCATACTTTGCAAGCAATGATTTGATTTCGGTAAGGTTTGATTCTATTAATTGGTTCATTTTTTAATTAGTTCAAAATTTAAAATGTAAAGTTCAAAGTGGTTTTATTCTTATTTTTTCAGTTGTCATTCCTGCGCAGGCAGGAATCTCAATTTGTATTGTTCGCCCAGCTTACTTCGCATATATCAACATTTTTTCTTAAAAATATTTAAAGTACACTTTAAAATCTTGCCATAAAATCTTGCTTTTATATGCCATTTTTACTTTTTTTAGATTGCTTCCTTCGTCGCAATGACGCGCTAAATAATATCTACTATCTACAATCTACTATCTATTATCTATTATCTACTATCAACAATCTACTATCAACAATCTAATATCAACAATCTACTATCTACTATCTACTATCTACTATCTACTATCTACTATCTACTATCTACTATCTACCATCTACTATCTACCATCTACCATCTACTCTCTACTAACAACTATCTACTATCTACTAACAACTAACAACTAACAACTAACAACTATCTACTAACAACTAACAACTATCTACTAACAACTAACTACTAACAACTAACAACTAACAACTAACAACTATCTCTAATGCCTAACTCAATAATTTCATTATTAATGGTTCTACTAAAGTATCAATATCGCCTGCTCCAAGGGTCATTAAAACCTCAATTCCATCTTTTTTAAAGTCATTTATCAAATTATATTTTGAGGTGACTCTTTTATTCTCAATAGTCATTTTTCCTAAAAGCATTTCTGATGTAACGCCTTCCATCGGTAATTCGCGCGCAGGATATATGTCAAGTAAAATGCATTGGTCTAACATATCTAAACTCTTAGCAAAGTCATCAGCAAAATCTTTTGTTCTGCTAAAAAGATGTGGTTGGAAAATGCCAGTAATTTTTTTTGAAGGATACAACTTTTTTACAGCTCCAATAGCAGCAGCAAGCTCTGCCGGATGATGCGCATAGTCGTCAATATAAACTATATCATCATTATTAATATGAGTTTCGAACCTACGTTTTACACCTTTAAAGGTGGCGCATGCATTTTTTATTTTTTCATTATTTATTTCCATTGCTTGAGCTGCTGCTATTGCTGCAACTGCATTCTCCACATTATGCAAGCCTGCTAGTCCTAGTTCAATATTGTCAATGTCTTTAATACAACTTTTAAAATCGAATATGTATTTACCCGCAACAATTCTTAAATTTTCAGCATAAAAATCGGCTTGATGGTCTTGTAATGAATAAAAATAAACGGCAGTATTTTCATTTTCTCTTATATTATAATCTAATCCTAGTTTAGAAATTAGAACACTCACATCTTTCAATTTTTTTACAAAAAGTTCGAAAGATTCTTTCATGAATTCATGTGAACCATATATGTCTAAATGGTCAGCATCAACTGATGTTACAATAGCAAGGTCGGGATGTAATGTTAAGAATGAGCGGTCATATTCATCAGCTTCAACAACCACCCCTTGTGTACCAATTAAAAGATTTGTATTATAGTTGGTCGAAATCCCACCTAAAAATGCAGTGCAATTGTAATCAGAAGACTTTAATATATGTGCTAAAAGTGTCGAGGTAGTCGTTTTTCCATGCGTGCCAGCAACTGCCATAGTAATATTATTAGCAGTAATTAAACCTAATACCTCACTTCGTTTTTTCATTTCATAACCATGTTCCTGAAGGTAAATTAATTCCTTATTGTCTGATGGAATTGCTGGCGTATAAACTACAAGTGATTTTTCCTTGTCTTTCAAAACCAAAGGATCAATCGACAATACATTGTCATCAAAATGAATTCTTATTCCTTCGTTTCTCAACTCATCAGTAAGGTGCGTTGGTGTGCGGTCGTAGCCAGAAACATTTTTTCCGTTTGCCTTATAATAACGTGCAATGGCGCTCATCCCTATTCCGCCAATGCCTAAGAAATAAATATTTTCGTAATCCATAATGACAATATTATTTTATTATAATCTCAGCATATTTCTAATTCTCAACTCTTGTTTATTAATTTAATGATATCTTCAGCTATAGATTTAGCAGATTTCGGTAAAGCTAAATCTTTAGCATTTTTCTCTAGTTCAATTCGGAGTTCATTGTTATTTAATAATTCAAAAATTTTAATTGGTAATTGTTCTTTTGCCTCTGTATCTTTAACAAGTAACGCTGCTTTTTTATTTACTAAGCTCATTGCATTATGTGTTTGATGATCTTCAGCAGCAGTAGGCAATGGCACTAGGATACTTGCTTTACCAACAATGCACAACTCCGAAATTGCTCCTGCTCCTGCTCTTGATACTACTACATCTGCAGCTGCATAAGCTAAATCCATTTCTTTTACAAACTCAAAAACTTGCACTCCATCATAGTTCAATTCTTTGGCAGCTTGTGTAGCCTCAGTAAAAAATAGTTTTCCTGTCTGCCAAATCAATTGAACATCTTTTTCCTTAAATAAATACAAACAATTTTTGATAGATTGATTAATGGTTCTTGCTCCTAAACTTCCGCCTGTAACAAATACCACCTTCTTATTTACATCGATATTAAAATGTTTTATTCCTATTTCTCTCTTGCCTTCAAGGCTAAGAATATCAGCCCTTACCGGATTGCCTGTAATTTTAATTTTTTCTTTCGGAAAGTATTTTTCTAGTCCTGAGTAGGCAACAAATATTTGGGCTACTTTTTTGGATAATAACTTATTAGTGATTCCTGGATATGAATTTTGTTCTTGAATAACGGTTGTAATATTTTGCTTTTGCGCAGCCCATAATAATGGCCCACTGGCATAACCTCCTACACCAATTGCTACATCTGGTTTAAAGTCTTTTATAATTTGCTTTGCATCATTCAAACTTTTCCACAGTTTATATGGGAATGATAAATTTTTAAGAATACTACTTCTGTTTATTCCAGCAATATCAAGTCCTTTAATGTTGTAACCAGCTGCAGGAACTTTTTCCATTTCCATTCTACCATTTGCACCAACAAATAAAAATTCTGCGTCAGGTTTTAACTCTTTAATAGCATTGGCTATAGCTAGAGCAGGAAAAATATGTCCTCCAGTGCCACCACCAGAAATAATTACTTTAAGCAATTGCTACCTCCTTATCACTTTCAAATTCTGCCATTTCATCCGTGTTTTCTTTTTCTAAATCGCGGCTTACACTCAAAATAATACCAATTGAAATGGATGTGAACCAAATGCTTGTTCCGCCCATACTTAGCAATGGCAATGGCTGGCCAGTTACAGGAAATAAGTTTGTTGCTACTGCCATATTTATCAGTCCTTGAAACACCAAACTAAATGCTAATCCAAAGGCTAATAATGAACCGAAAGTTTTATCACACCGCTTTAATATTCTTAA
>JBEIDK010000039.1:0-22996 GCA_040383485.1 Flavobacteriales bacterium | reverse complement strand
TTGTTTATCAATAGTGAACAAATTAAACATGTTTCTGAAATTCATTCAACTGAGATAGGAAATTGGCAGCACATTGCAACTCAGATAATGTTTAGCAAAATAGCTAATAAAATTATACCCAATACTGCAACAACTAATAAGAAAATTGATGGTAAAAAATTCTTTGATAAAAAACATTACGTTTTAACTCCATACCATCAATTGCCTGTTTATGATGTATGTATCTATTCAGAAAGAATGAATGAAGAAGACATAGTTATAAATGAACAAGACCTAAAAAGATTCTTTAATAATAAGGATATCTCAAGTACTAGTAAAGTTTCCATTCCACATCAAATACATCAGCAACTACTTGAAAAAGAAGTTGATTTACACATCGAAGAATTAGTTGAAAATTTTAATATTTATACTCCTGCAACTTTGCTTCAAATTCAAATGAATAAAGTTAAAGATGAGTTATCTAAAGCCATCACAATACCTTTACATAAAATTACATTTATTCATGGAGTTGGCAAAGGCACTTTAAAACAAGAAATCATTAATTATTTGTCAAAAAAAGAAGGTGTAAAATTTTATGATGGCTCCATAAGTAAATATGGTTATGGTGCAACGACAGTGGAAATTTTATAGCGTCTAAGTCTAAACTTTTGGATTAAAACTAAAGTAACTGTTTTTCAAATTCAAGCATACACCATTCATCTTTATAGCTTGATGATTTGTATATTAGTTGATACTCCTTACACTTATCAATAAGACTAACAGAATCTGTAATGAAAAAACCACTTAGTAATAAAATGGAACCGTTATTCATTGCCGAAGCATAATTCTTAACATCGTTCATTAATACATTCTTATTAATATTGGCTATTACAATATCAAATTTTTCAGAATTTATTTTTTCTGAGCCTCCTTTAAAGACAGCTATCTTCTTACATTCATTGAGGGTTAAATTTTCTATTGCATTCTCAAACGCCCATTCTTCAATATCAATAGCAACAACTTTATTTGCACCAATTTTCTCTGCTAATATTGCTAGAACTGCTGTACCGCAGCCCATATCCAATACATGCTTGTTCTCAATACTAATTTCAAACATTTTTTGCATCATCAAATAAGTTGTTTGATGGTGTCCTGTTCCGAAACTCATTTTCGGTTCAATTATAATATTTAAAATATTGCTAAGCGGCTCATGAAAAGGTGCCCTAATTATGCATTTGTTATCAATCAAAATAGGTTCAAAGCTTTTCTCCCAAGTAGCATTCCAATTTTGTTGTTCAATTATGCTTAACTTAAATTCATTATCGAGGTGATAATCAAGCAATGCTTTTTTTATATTAACAATAAATTCTTTTTCATTCAAAGCAATATTTTGTGGGCAATATCCTAGTAAATAATTTTCTTCATCTATAAAACTTTCAAATCCTAATTCGCCAAAAATTGTAGTTATTAAATCGGATTGTTCAGGGTTTTGAATGTTGACTTTACATTCTAGGTAATTCATAGAAGATTATTTTAGTGAGATGTGTTTATTAGAAAGTAAACGAAATTTATTTTATTCTTTTCTATCAATCTGGGCAATGATAATTAAGTATGAGAGTTCATTAGAAAATGGTTGAATGGTTAAATCGACTTTATTATTAGTCTTGATTCTTACATCAAGGAATCCTAAACCACCTCCATGTTTTCTGTCAATGTCATCGCGCATTAATTTTTCAAGAAAGGCAGTTTTCAACTCTTCCCTACTTAGCAAATTTATTTGGCTCACGTAAGACTCAATAGCACTAGTTTTGGAGTTTTCAATATAATTTACTGTTATTAAAGAATAACTATTTCCATTTTCGGCAATCATAAATAAGCCCGGTCCTTCTCCTTCATAATCAACTTTACCATCTGCATGAAAACATATATTTTGTAGTAATTCTATCATCACTGAAATGATAGTTTTTCTAAATTTTACATTATCAATGCCAGAAACATTACTTTCAGTCATTGCTAATAGCCCTTGTAAATTATCATGACCAAATTGCCCATGAAAAACTGTGATTAAATTATGTTCAACAATTGTTTTATGAATAGACTTAGCAATGTTCAGGTTTTCAACTCCTGCAGAGTTTGTGAAATTTTCACTACCTAATTTTGCAACTTTAGCTTGAAAATAAAAATAGGTGTAAGTATCATTTAATTTTACAAAATCAAATACTAATTTATTACCCGACTTTCTCAACATTTCTAGTAATCCAAGTCCGGCACCGCCTTTCTCAGAAAACTCAAGATTACTCAATAACTCCTGATAGTAGGCTCTTAATTTTTCAGGGTCTAATGAATTTATTTCTTGTAATTTATTTTTTAATGGTTCAACATCCGCTGTTTTAATAATATTTCCAGAGGTAATTAAATAACTTTCCTCAGTTTTTTGAATAATGAAAAAATCATCCAACAGGCCATCAACATCTGGTTTACTTTGATGACGAGTTATATTTTGAAGAGATTCAACCAATATGAAATAAACCTTCTTCTTTGTTTTTGAAGATTCATTCTCTAGATCCATACTGGATTCAACCAAATTTAAAATATGAACCGTTAAATTAGAACTAAAATCACCATTATATGCATAGTTCAATTGATAGTTATCTAATTTACTAAAAGTTTCAGAGAAGAAACTAGTCTCAAATATTTTATTCATAAATCAAACCTAGATTAAAATGAAGAATAATCAAACTTATTTTTATATTTTAATTAACCTTATAGTGTCAATAAAAGTAATGATTCCATTAAACTTGTAACTTAATACATAATTTTTTTTCGAAAACAAGTCTTGTTTTTTATAATATTTCTTCAATTTGTCTCAATGAATTATTCCTCAAATTCTTTGCCTTACAAATCTACTTATCAATTAAATAGTATAAATGATTTTAAAAAAAGCAATAAGTCTAAAGGACAAACAAGCTGAATATATTAAAAGAAGTACTGAGAAAAAATGAAATTACTTTTCTGATAAAATTGATATTTTTAGTAATTATATCTGTATTAATTAACTTGAACAGATTTTCAATTATTAAAAACACAAACAAATTATTGGCTGGCAAGTAGATTGTCAAGAAGAGCAGTGGGCAGTTACTAATGAACAGAAGGAGATTACAGAAATTCAAATAAAATAAAATAAGAAAAGCAAACTCAAATTATTGATAGCATTAACTATGCAAAAAAAATCAAAATTCAATTTTATTTTAATAAGAAAAAATAAAATTAGTATTCCCTTAATTTTTTGTTTTTTATTTACCAAAGGACATTGCTAGTGGCTATTTTTACTGGTTCAAAGAAAGTTCAGACTCAATTTTTTTTGTAGTTGTAGAATGTACTGGACATCGGCTGCTAGGCGGTTTTTTAACCATGATTGGCAATACACTACTGAATGAATTCATTACCCACAAAAAAGATTACTGACCCAGCAGAAATAATAATTGAATTATCACTAAATTTTAGTAAAAAAACTTAAGCAAAATGATAATGATGATTTTATCTCAGAATCAATCAATATTTTAGTTTGTAAAATAAACAGGGCAAAAGGATGTTCTAAAATACGCTTCTATAAGCCAGTCATTACATCCAAAAGTTAGTTATATAACTATTAGAATTAATCCTCAAGTAAATTAGCTTTTTAGCATATTTAAATCATCAATAGCAGCTACTCAAAATCATTAGAAATTATTTGTTAAAAAGGTTTATTTTTTTTTATGCCTTCCGATGGTTTTAATGACCAGATTGAAGGAATTGAAAATAAAAAATTGATTTATAATGGGTTTCTCAAATTAAAAATAAACGCAAATGATATTAACATGGAGAACAAAAGAAAATATTTTCAAAATAGTATTCAAAACTAGAAAGGAAATAATATACAATTTGATAATATACTTATTTTATGATTTAAGGTTTAAAAATTGACCTTCTGGTTTTCAATAGTTTAGTATTTTTTCATCTTCTTTTTTTTACAATTAAAATTGTTTACTACCTTGCGGGGATTTTAAACGTATTTAACAAATTATTAATATTTATATTTATTCAAAGATGAAAATTAAATTTTTAAGCAAGGTTACGCTAATACTAGCAGGTGTAGCTATTATGTTTGGCTTCTCAAGTTCTAGTGCACAAGGTGGTGGTCGCAAAGTAGACAAGTCTTTCGTTGACGAAATGAAAATAGTTGACCCTACTTATGCCAAAAAAATTAAAAAAGCAAGCAATGGTGACTTGATGGATTTTAATGAGCCAGGACAAGCTGAAATCTCTAAGAAAAAGTATGAAAATCAAAAAATTACTTTTGATTTGGATCAGTTAAACATCCCGACTGACATTGCAGCCCAGAAAGCCAGTTTATTGGCAATTCCTTCTAAAATTGAGTATTTAAACAAAGAGATGAATAAAGAAACTAATTCAGTTGCCCGTTTAGAGTTAAAGAAGGAAATTCTGCGTTTACAAAAAATAAAATCAATACTTAGTCAAAATAAATAACTTAATAAATAATAACATGAAATTAAAAAATTACTTAACAATTTTATTTGCGCTATTCCTTTTCTCTGCTGCTAATAGCAATTTAAAGGCGCAAGTATTACCTCCTCCTCCTCCAACTTATTGTTTGCCAGCCTATACAAACGCCAGTTGTGCAACTAATAGTCTAGATTACATACAGAGTTTTTCAACTACTGGTGGTAATACCAACATTTCAAACTTAAACACTGGATGTTCTCATCCTGACGGAGACCCGAACTATTATTTTTATACTGGTCCAGGTAACATTTTAACAGCAAATACTAACCAAACAATCAACTTATCGCTAACTAGCACTCTAGCTTCCTTTGCTCAAGGTTATAGAATTTGGATAGATTATAACTTAGATGGTACTTTTGATATTACAACAGAGGAAGTTTGGAATTCTGTAACAACAGTGCCAGGTGGTGGAACAACAGTTACTGGTACTTTTACTATACCATCAACTGCTATACCAGGTCTAACTAGGATGCGTGTAAGAGGAAGATATTTTTCTATGGTTATTGACCCATGTGCTATCAACTATAATTTTGGTGAAACAGAAGATTATGAAGTCCTTATTTTACCAAATGCTCCATGTACTGCTCCTCCAGTTGGCGGTTCAGTAGCATCAAATTTAACAACTATTTGCCCTGGCTCTGCGGCAACTTTAACGTTAAGCGGAGTATCTTATGGGTTAGGTGAAACTTATCAATGGCAAGAATCAACCAATGGTGGAGTAACATTTACAAATTTATTAGGTCAAACTGCCTTAACAACAATTGTTACAGTTAACGCTAATACAACTTATCGTTGTGTTGTATCATGCAGTGGTCAAAGTGCAAATTCTTCAACGGTTGCTATTACTACCTTGTCTTCAACTGGTGTTCAAATAGAATCGAACGACACTGTTGTTTGTGCAAATTCAAATATCAATTTATCAATATTAGGTGTGTCCGCAAGTCAAGGATTTACTTTTCAATGGCAAGAGTCATTTGATGGTTTAACGTACACTGATATTTCTGGCGAGACAAATTTAGTTACTACATATAATGTTACTGACACAACTTATTTAAGATGTGTTATTAGCTGCGGTACTTCAGTCTCAAACTCAAGTGTTATTGTAGCAACCCTTAACCCTGCAAATATTTGTTATTGTGGTCCAAATACAGCAACAAACCTTGGTGGAGCTTGTGGAACTTCTACAATCAACGACGTAGTTATCAATGGTACTCCATTAAGTAATTTATCTACAGGTTGTACAACAACTCCTGGCGTTGGAGCATATTCAGTTTATGCAGCAAGTGGTAATACAACCGCTACCTTATCCCAATTAGGTACTTATAGTTTAGATGTTACAACTGCAGGTATTAATATAATTTCGGTTTGGATTGATTATAATCAGGACGGAACATTTGATGCGTCTGAATGGGTTCAAGTTGCTGGCGGTGCAGTTGCACCATCTGCTAATGGTGTTCCTAGTTCTGTTCAATTACAAATTCCAGTTACAGCCTTAACAGGATTGACTGGAATGAGAATAAGAAGTCGTGCAAATGGGAATATTAATGGAGCCGTTAATGCTTGTACTACATTTGGTTCAGGTGAAACAGAAGATTATTTTGTAACCATTGCTCCAGCTCTGCCATGTGTTGCTCCGCCAACCGCAGGTGCTGCATTTGCAACAGTAGATTCTATTTGTACTGCTCAGCCATTTATTGTAACTGCAGTTGGTAACTCAATTGGTTTGGGTCAAACATATCAATGGCAAACATCAACAAATAATGTTATATGGACTGATATTGTTGGAGAAACGAACACATTTGCGACTGTTTCTCAAACAACTACCTCATACTATCGTTTAGCAGTAAGCTGTAGCGGTCAAACAACATATTCAGCAATTGATACTGTTGTTGGATTAAATTGTTTATTAATGTCAAACGATTCTGTTTCAACATGTAATACAACATTTTACGATAGTAATCCAAACGGAAACTATGCTACTAATGAGAATTATACATTAACAGTTTACCCATCAACACCTGGTAGTGTTGTTAAAGTTGTATTCAATAATTTTGATACGGAAACCGGATTTGACATACTTAATGTATATGATGGTATTGACGCTACTGCAGCATTGCTTAATACATTTACTGGTACATTTACATTAGACTCTGTACAAGCAACGAACTCTGCAGGAGCTTTAACATTTGTATTTACTTCGGACTTTGTTGTTACTCAATCTGGTTGGGATGCAACCGTTAGCTGTGTATCTGTTAACTCTTGTGTAGGTACACCAACTCCGGGAAATGCCGAGGCTGTTGATTCAACAGTATGTGCAAATAATGTCGTGAATTTAACTTTAAATGGAAACTCAAATACCTTTGGAACAAACTACCAATGGCAAGAGTCTTTGAATGGCACTACTTGGGCAAATGTTGCGGGTGCTATTAATCCAGTTTACAACCCAACAGTCACGGACACCGTCTATTATAGATGCAAGTTAACCTGTTCAACAAATTCTTCTTTCTCTACAGTGGTAATGATAGGTATAAATCCATTCTTCGATTGTTATTGTGGACCTCAAACTTCAACAAATCTTGGTGGTTTCTGTGGTGGTAATAATATTGACTCTGTAGGAATTTCAAATACTACATTGGCTAATGGTAATTTTACGTGTAACACAGTTGCTGGTTTTGGTTCATATACTCAATACCCTGATACCGCAATTTATTTAACTGCTTCAATGCAACAACTAGTGCCTTATAACTTATCTGTTCAAACAAGTGGAAACTCAATTATTTCTGTTTGGATTGATTTTGACCAAAGCGGTACATTTGATGCATCAGAATGGACTCAGGTAGCTACCACATCAACTGCAGGAGGTATTTCTACAGTTTCGATTACTCCACCTGTAACATCATTGACAGGTTTAACAGGCATGCGTATTAGAAGTCGTGCATTTGGAAATGCAAATGGTGCTAATGATGCTTGTTTACAAATGGGTTCAGGTGAAACAGAAGATTATATTGTAAATATTACACAAGCCTTACCTTGTGTTGCTCCTCCAACACCAGGAACTGTGAGTGCTAGTAATTTAAGTACTTGTGCTAACACTGATGTTGATTTATCGGTAATTGGCAATAGTGTTGGCTTAGGTCAAACATACCAATGGCAAGAGTCAAGTAATGGCACAACATTCACTGACTTGTTAAACGATACCAACGTAACAGCGACAGTTTCCTTAGGGACTACAAATATGTATTACCGTTTAAATGTTACTTGTTCGGGACAAACCGTTTCTACAGCAGCAGTTATGATTTCTATAGTTGAATGTTATATTTTTACAGATGGAATTGATTCAGTAGCTGCCCCAACTTGTTCAGGTATTTTCTATGACTCAGGAGCAAATACAGGTAACTATGCCAATAATGAATCTGGTTCATTTACCTTCTTCCCTGCTACACCAAATAGTGTACTTCAAATGACTTTTACTTCTTTCTCAACTGAAAATAATTGGGATGGAATGATGATATATGATGGTCCGGATGCTACCTATCCTTTAATATCTTCAGGATTAGCCGCAGGCTTTGGTGCAGCAACTTGTCCAGCTGGTTCTTATAGAGGTACTGGTAGCCCGGGAGTTGTTACTTCAACAAACATTACAGGTGCTCTTACTTTTGTATTTACTTCTGATGGAAGTGGAGTGAGTACAGGTTGGAGTGCAAACATTGCTTGTATCCCAGGAAATTTCTGTACTGGTACTCCAAATGGCGGTAATGCAACAGCTCTAGACACTTCAGTATGTATCAATAGTAATATAGCATTATCAGTTTCTGGAAATACTTCTGGTGCGGGTATCGTTTATCAATGGCAAGAGTCTGCAGATAATATTACTTGGACTAACATTACTGGTGCAAATACTGCTTCAACATCAGCTACAGTTACTGATACAACATATTATAGGTGCACAATTACGTGTGCTGCTTCTTTATTATCAGCCAACTCAACAGTTGTTATGGCAACATTAAATGATTTCTTTGAGTGCTATTGTGGTCCTCAAACAGCTACTAACTTAGGCGGTTTCTGCGGTGCTAATAATATGGACTCTGTAATCATTGTTGGAACAACCTTAAATAATGCAGGTGTTTGCGCTACAGTTCCTGGTTTTGGTGCTTATAGCTCATATCCTGCAACTGGTAATACTACAGCAAGCTTACAACAATTGGTTCCTTATCAATTATCAGTAATTAATAATGGTAATTCAATACAATCAGTTTGGATTGACTATGACCATAGCGGAACTTATGATCCAAGTGAATGGCAACAAATTTCAACTACTTCTGCAGCAGGTATAGCATCTATAATTACAATTAACATACCTGTAACATCTCTTACTGGATTAACAGGAATGCGTCTACGAAGCCGTGCGAATGGAAACATTAACGGTGCTAATGATGCATGTTTGCAAATGGGTTCTGGTGAAACACAGGATTATATTATTAACATTACTCCTGCTCTACCATGTGTTGCACCTCCAACTGCTGGTACTGCATCATCATCAACAACAAGTACCTGTTCAAGCATTCCATTTACAATTACTTTACAAGGTGGAACCGTTGGTTTAGGACAAACGTATCAATGGCAAAGTTCTCCAGACAACGTGGTTTGGACAAATATGCCATTGGAAACTAATGCGACTTTAAATACAACTCAAAATTCTTCAACTTATTATCGATGTGTAGTTACATGTTCTGCACAGTCATCAAACTCTAGTTCAATAATGCTTAATGCTGATTGTATAACCCAACCAACAGGTAGCAACGTTGATACAGTTTATACTTGTTCTGGAACATATTACGATCCTAATCCAAGTGGTAATTATGCTGCAAACACAAACTCTACTTTAACAATTTATCCTGGAACTGCTGGTAATTTGGTACAAGTAATATTTAACTCATTTACTGTAGAAAATAATTATGACTATTTATTAATTTATGATGGTCCGAATGTTTCATCTCCTTTGATTAATTCAAATTATATAAATGTAAATGGATTTGGTACAGCACCAGATAGTTCATGGACAGGAGCATTTGCACCTGATACAATAACTGCTACAAATCCAACAGGAGCATTAACTTTTGTATTTAGTTCAGATGGCAGTGTTAATCAAGCAGGATGGGATGCAACAATAGGTTGTATTTCTAACGGCCCTTGCGCAACACCAACAATAACTGCAATGGGTGCAACTACATTCTGTCAAGGTGGTTCTGTTATGTTGATGTCGAATGTTTCTACAGTTTCTTGGACTGCAGTTGGAACTACAACTAATGGAGCAACAACAGCAAATGTTACTGTGAATCAGTCTGGTGCATATTATGTTACCAATACAGACCCTGCTTGTCCATTAACACCACCAACGGTCTCAAATACCATTAACGTTTTGGTAAATCCAAATCCTACAGTTAGTATTACTGTTGATGATGCAAGTATTTGTGCTGGTCAAAGCGCAACCTTTACTGCAACCACAGCAGCACTTAACCCAACTTATGTTTGGACCAATGCAACTGGAACAGGCGCTTCTGCAACTACTTCTGCTGCTGGTAATGTTTCAGTAACTGTAACATCAAATGGATGTTCAGGCACATCCAATGTTATTGCAGAAACTGTAAATAATTTACCTTCTGCACCAACCATCACATCTTCTACACCAAATGCAGTTCTTTGTCCTGGTGGTTCAATTGATTTAACTTCTAGTTACACAAGTGGTAATTCATGGTCAAATAGTAGTACATTATCGGTTATAAGTGTTAGTGCAGTTGGTCCTTACTCTGTAAGCCATACAGATGCTAACGGTTGTACTTCTGCTTCAGCTTCGATAACTGTAACACCTATACCTGCTCCAACAGTAACTGTTGTTTCTGGAAATACAACTTTCTGTTCTGGTAACGGTAGTGTTGTATTAAGTTCAAATGCTCCTACAGGTAACGTTTGGAACACGACTCCAAGTCAAACTACTGCTGCAATAACTGTTACAACAGGTGGTACATATAATACAAGTATTGTAGTTCCTGGTTGCCCAACTCCAATAGTATCAAATAGTATCGTATTAACTGAAAACTCTGTTGTAGCTGCAACTGTAACGTCTAATGTACCATCAATTTGTGGTACTGCAAATGCTACACTT
This sequence comes from Flavobacteriales bacterium, assembly GCA_040383485.1. GTDB lineage: Bacteria > Bacteroidota > Bacteroidia > UBA4408 > UBA4408 > JBEIDK01. Next base: position 12,291 of record JBEIDK010000039.1, on the reverse strand, counting down.
ACTTGTACAACTAACCCAAGTTATGTAAGTTATGTTTGGACAGGTAACCCAAGTACAGGTATTACAGGAACAAACAATACTGCAACTGTAACTGCACCAGGAAACTACGTAGTAACAATAACAGATGCTAATGGATGTTCATTAACTCCAACTTCAGTAACAATTGGTGTAGGTACTGCTCCTACTCCTACAATAACTGCTTCTGCTGTATCTATATGTGAACCAGGAACAATTACGCTAACAACTGCAACAGGTCAAGGAATTTATACTTGGTTTAATACAGGTGCTGCCATCGCAAACTCTAATACAAACACTATTGTTGTAAGTTCTACTGGAATATATACTGTAAATGTTGTTAATGCTGGCTGTACAGGAACCTCACCAAATCAGGTAATTTCTGTTAATCCATTACCAACAGCTGCATTTATTGCAACTCCAAACACAAGTACTCCATGTAATGGTATTGTTTCATTTAGCAATCAATCAAGTAACGCAACTGCTTTCCAATGGAACTTTGCCGATAATTCACCACAGGTAAATTTCACTAACCCAAGTCATACATATAAGTCTACAGGTACTTATAATGTTACTTTAGTAGTTCAAAATGCTTGTGGTAGCGATACAGCAATCGTTCCAGTTTCTGTAACTTCTTGTGTGGGTATCGAAGATTTAAGTGATGAATCAGATGTAACAATATTCCCTAATCCAACTAAAAACAACATTACTGTAACTTATAATAATGTTGATGCAAATACTTTCAAATTAGAAATTATGAGCATTGCTGGGCAAGTTATTTACACTGAAACTAATAATCAATTCCATGGTAAATTCCAACAAAATATCGACATGAGTCGTTATGCTCAAGGAGTATATTTTGTAAGAATTGTTACAAACTCAAACACAATATCACGTAAAATTGTGAAAGAGTAATTACATTAAAATTAACTTTAAAAGGGTTGTCATAAAAATGGCAACCCTTTTTTATTCTAAAATAACTATTAAACAATTATTAATTAAATTACTTTGTACACAGTTTAGATTTGAAATAATGGCATACAAACACATATTCTTCGACCTTGACCATACACTTTGGGATTTTGACACAAATGCAAATGAAACCATTGACAGTTTATATGATGAGTTTAAGTTGAATGATTTGAACTTAGCAGAATTCAAAAAAGAATATCATATCATCAATAAGCAAATGTGGCTAGATTATGAACTTGGGAAAATAAATCAATTTACATTAAGATATAAAAGGTTTTATGATACACTTCTAAATTTTGGTATAGATAATTTAGAAATGTCGCATCAATTAGGTGCAAGATACCTTGAGCACTTACCATCTAGAAAAGCGTTAATGCCGGGAGCAATTGAAGTGCTGGAATATCTCAATTCAAAATACAAATTGCATTTAATCACAAATGGATTTGATAAAGTACAACATCAAAAATTGATACATAGTAAAATTGATCACTATTTCGAAACAGTTATTACAAGTGAATTTGCTGGTTATAAAAAACCACAAAAGGAAATTTTCCATTTTGCAATTAGTGAAGTTTCTGCATTCCCTAACAACTGTATTATGATTGGCGACAATATTGATAATGATATTATTGGTGCTTCAAAGGCTGGTATTCATCAAGTATTTTACAACCCTGAAAACCAGTTAGTTGAATTTACACCCACTTATGAAATTAGGCATTTAATCGAATTGAAAAACATATTGTAAAATAGTTTTTTAAGTTTACAAAAAATAATTTAAAAAAATAAAAATGGGAATGATTTCGGAATTTAAAGCCTTTGCAATGAAGGGCAATTTGGTTGATACTGCCGTAGCCTTTGTTATGGGAGCTGCCTTTGGTAAAGTAGTATCAGCATTTATTGATGGCATGGTAATGCCATTAATTGGTATGTTAACTGGTGGAGTTGACTTCAATGACAAAAAATATATTTTACAGCAAGGTGTTGCCGCAGTAAAAGATGGAGATAAAATAGTGACTCCAGAAATAACAGAAGTATCACTTAAGTATGGTACTTTTATAACTAACATAGTAGATTTCATTGTAGTTGCGTTTGTAATTTTTATGGTTATTAAAGCAATGAACAATGCTAAGAAAAAAGAAGCTGAAGATCCTGCAGCACCAGCGCCTACTCCTGCAAACGAGGTATTGTTAGCAGAAATTAGAGACTTATTAAAAAAATAAATTTCATCAATTATAATAGAAAAGCATCCAAATTTGGGTGCTTTTTTTATATACCCTAATTTAGATGATGTATCTAAAGAAGTAGGGTTTGTCTTTATCAATTTGCGAAATTGAATTATAACATTATCATTGCATAAACATTAAACATAATATTATTATGAAACATCCTAAAGGTCTGTATTTCTTATTTTTCACTGAAATGTGGGAGCGTTTTTCATACTATGGAATGCGTGCTATTTTTATATTGTTTATGACGAAGGTGTTATTGCTTAAAGACAATGACGCTTCTGTAATTTATGGTAGTTATACAGGCTTAGTGTACCTTACACCACTTTTAGGAGGTTATTTATGTGATAAATATTTAGGTAATCGCCGAAGTATTATTATTGGTGGTTTGTTGATGGCACTTGGGCAGTTTTTAATGTTCTTAAGTGCTAGCATTGGAGAGGGAGGTATTGCCATGATGTGGATGGCATTAACAGCAATAATTGTTGGTAATGGTTTCTTTAAACCTAACATCAGCACTATGGTTGGGCAGCTTTATCCTAAAGGTGATAGACGTATTGATAGTGCATTTACTATTTTTTATATGGGTATTAATTTAGGTGCTTTTTTCTCTCCTTTGGTTTGTGGTTCAATGGATTTTAAATGGGGATTCCTAATGGCATGCATCGGTATGCTTGTAAGTTTGTTTAGTTTTGTTTTGTTACAAAAAAAATATCTTATTTCTGAAGAGGGAAAAGAAATTGGATTATTAGTTAAGAAATTAGACCTAAAAAGCATATTGCTAATAGTTGGATCAATCGGTATTATATTCTTTATGCTTAACTTCAAGCAAATGTTTAAAACAGATATTGACATTATTGGCTATTTTATTTATGGAGCCATGATTGCAATGCCTATTATTATTTTAACTGATAAATCTCTAACTAGCTTAGAGCGTTGGAGAATCATTGTTATTTTTATTCTAGCGTTTTTCGTAATATTCTTTTGGGGAGCATTTGAACAAGCTGGTGCATCATTAACTTTATTTGCGGATAGACAAGTAAACAGAAATGTACATATCATGATTCCTGGATGGTTAATTTTTGCTTCTTGTTCGATTCTTATGTTCTACTTAGCAAAAGGATTAGCTTGGTTCTTTGATTGGAAAAAAAATACTGACAAAATTGTAAGTGCAGTAACAGCGATAATTCTCCTAATATTATTACTGACTGGTTATATTTCAGATTTTGAAAAAAATGAATTCCCTGCAAGTTGGTTTCAATCAGTAAATCCATTAGCTGTAATATTGTTAGCACCTGTTTTTTCTATGCTTTGGGGCTTTTTGTACATGCGCAAATTGGAACCTTCTTCGCCAAAGAAAATGGCATTAGGTTTAGCATTGGTGGCATTAGGTTATGTTGTAATTGCGATTGCGGTAAAAGGATTAGGTGTCGATGGAAAAGTAGGAATGGGGTGGTTATTTGCCTTATATATTATTCATTCTATGGGTGAGCTTTGTTTGTCTCCAATAGGTTTATCAATGGTGTCAAAATTGGCTCCGTTACGTTTATCATCATTAATGATGGGAACTTGGTTTTTAGCAAACGCAGCAGCAAACAAATTTGCTGGTACTTTAAGCGCATTAATACCACCAACAGCTGATCCTGCAAGCACTGAACCTCTTGTTTATCCTTCATTTGTGGGTTTTCAAATTACAAACTTATACGAATTTTTCATGCTGTTTATTGTCATGACAGGAGTGGCTGCAGGAATTTTATTTGTATTAAGTACATGGTTGCAAAAAATGATGAACGAAGACCATGTAGAGGTTCCTGTTGATATTGATAGAGTATAATAATGGTTCCAAGTAACAAAGAAATAATTGTTGACTATAAGAATAACATCAACCTTAAAATGGACGATGTTGTGAGTGACTTAATACTATTTGGTTCGCGTATTGGTGTCACAAGCAATGTCGCATCTGATTATGATTTACTTATTGTAACGAATAAGAAATTGGACTGGCGACTGAAAAACAAGATTGAAGAAATATGTTATCAAGTTGATTTAAAATATAACATCGTTAGTGATACACATATTTTAAGTAACCAAGAATTAGATACTTTAGTGGGCAAACAACCCATTTTTGTAAATGCGATTCAATATGGTTTGCACGCATGATTGAAGATGAAAATGATAGAAAAGTTCTAATTGAATTATTTTCTCTAATCATTTAAAGTTGATTTTTTTAACACATAGAAACATAGTTTAGAAATTTTGATTATGAGTTGATAGAGAACCTTCGGTTTTAACATAGTACTATGTTTTTTTATGTAAAGCCTGCGACTTATTTTTCTATGTTACTATGTGGTAAACTTAGTTTTGGAGAATCAACTTACAGAAATAGTTTGTAGAAACAACAGAACACTTTTAGCATAAAAATAATAAGATGAACCAAGCACAAACATTAGAAGAAATTCAAAATTTTCAAGGCAAATATCCAAAGCAAATTTGGCCATTATTTTTTAGTGAAATGTGGGAACGTTTCAGCTTCTATGGAATGCGTGGTATGTTGGCTTTTTTCATGGTCAATCAACTCGACTTTGATAAGGTAACTGCTAACTTGCAGTATGGCGCCACACAAGCATTTGTTTATGCATTCACATTTATTGGTGGCTTATTAGCCGATAAGGTTTTAGGTAAAAGACGTTCACTATTTTGGGGTGGAATGTTAATGATTATTGGAAGTGTTTTATTAGCCATAAATCCTCATGACTTTTTCTTTCTCGGAATTTCATTCAACATAGTTGGTACAGGTTTTTTTAAGCCCAACATTTCGAGCATGGTTGGGAATTTATACAAAGATGGCGACAGCAGAATAGATGCAGGTTTCATGCTATTTTATGCAGGTGTAAATGCAGGTGCATTGCTGGGAGGATACTTATGTATTGCCATTGGTAAAGGCGAAATGTTGTCGACAGTAATTCCCGAAACCATGCGCTGGAATATTGCCTTTGGTATTTCTTCGGTGTTTATGGTAATAAGTTTATTGACCTTTATTCAAACACAAAAGAAATTAGGAAACATTGGTTTAAGTCCATTATTAGATAGAGAAGTAGGCTATAGAAACCGAATGGAAATTATTACTTGTGTTGGTTCTATTTTAGCCATTCCACTTATTATGACCATGGTTTCGAAAACAGAGTATACTGATTATTTTATGTATTCTATTGGCCCAATTTCATTGTTGTACTTGATGATTGAAATGAAAAATTTTACTGCAGTCGAAAACAAAAAAATTATTGCAGCAGTTTTATTCATGTTATTCTCCATTATTTTCTGGGCTTTTTTCGAACAAAGTGGAGGTTCACTAAGTTTCTTTGCGGCTGATAATTTGAATCATAATTTACTTGGTTTTAACCTCGACCCTAATGGAGTAAATAATTCATCTAACTCATTATTCGTAATTATTTTTGCAGCACCGTTGGGTTTGTTTTGGCTGTTTATGAATAAGCGAAAGTTGGAGCCCAATACAATAGTAAAATTTGGTTTAGGGTTTATATTTTTGGCAATAGGTTTTTACGTGTTCTACTTTACTAAATTCTTTAGCGATGCAAACGGAATAACATCATTAAATCTATTCACGTTTGGTTGGTTCGTAATTACGTTTGGAGAGTTGTGTTTATCTCCAATAGGAACATCGGTAATGACAAAATTATCTCCACAAAAAACACAAGCAGTAATTATGGGAATGTGGTTTTTGGCAAGTGCTTACGGTCAATATTTTGCAGGAATTCTAGGTGCCAACATTGCAGAAGCATCTGAAAAGGCTAGCAATGCCGAGAAATTAATTGTGTATGCTGATGGATACAAACAACTAGGTATATATGCTTTAATTGCTGGTGTTCTTATGATTGCTCTTTCTCCATTCATCAAGAAGTTAATGGGAGATGTGAAGTAATACTTTTCCGAAATAAAATATTAAAAACTAAACATCTTAATTATATTTGCTGTTACATAAATTCTATAATTAACAACATGGAAAATACAGAATTATTAGAAAAAGCATTCGAAGAAAAAATTGCAAAAGGCTTAAAAATAGAACCGAAAGATTGGATGCCTGAGCGTTACCGTAAGCAGCTTACAAGAATGATGGCACAACATGCACATTCTGAAATTGTAGGTATGTTGCCCGAAGGTAATTGGATTACTCGTGCTCCAAGTTTGCGACGCAAAGCAATACTTTTAGCCAAAGTGCAAGATGAAGCTGGACATGGTTTATACTTATATAGCGCAGCTGAAACTTTAGGTGTTGACCGCCAAACCATGTTGGAGCAATTAATTGATGGCACAGCAAAATATTCAAGTATATTTAATTATCCTACCCTTACTTGGGCAGATATTGGTGCCGTAGGCTGGTTGGTTGATGGTGCAGCTATCATGAACCAAACAATGCTTGCAAGAGGCTCATATGGTCCATATTCAAGAGCAATGGTGCGCATATGTAAAGAAGAAAGTTTTCATAACAGACAAGGATATGAGTTAATGCTTAACCTTGCACAAGGTACACCTGAACAACATGCAATGGCGCAGAGTGCTCTTGACCGTTGGTGGTGGCCATCTATTTCGATGTTTGGCCCTCCCGATGAAATGAGCCCAAACTCAGAAGAGCTAATGCGATGGAAAGTAAAACTAGAGAGTAATGATGCATTGCGTCAAAGATTTATAGACCGTACAGTGCCACAAGCAGAATTTGCTGGGTTAAAAATTCCGGATAAGGATTTAAAGTGGAATGCTGAAAGGAATCATTATGATTACGGACAAATAAATTGGGAAGAATTTTTTACTGTAATTAAAGGTGGCGGGCACTGCAATCATGAAAGATTAGAAGCAAGACGAAAAGCACATGAAGATGGTGCTTGGGTGCGTGAAGCTGCTCAAGCTTACGCTAATAAAAAGAAAATAAGCGTTGCCGCATAAATAAAAAAGAGGCTGTCTCAAATTGATGACAGCCTCTTTTTTTGTGGATTTCATTCTAATCTTTCTTTTTTCCATTTCAGGTACTCAATTCTCAATGATTTGAATTTACCTCTATCACATTATTTTGAGAAGTGAAATTATAAATCAGTTTAGCTGTTCATTGATTCGAAAAAAGAAGATTTAATTTGAATAAACTTTTCAACCCTATAAAACGAGCAACTATTTAAAACCGAAATTCTAAATCTTTCTTGTTAATAGAAACAAGACTTACAAAGGGTCCAAAGCACTATTTTGTACATTACTCCTTTTTTCATCAAAACTTGTAATATCTTCTACTTTTATTTCTAAAATATCGGCTATGTTTTGTAGGCGGCTGTAAGGCAAATCTACCTCTCCGTTTTCTATTTTGCTATAGCCGCTATGGGTAATGCCTAAACCTTCAGCAACATGCTATTTTTAAATTAACCATAACCAATAAAATCAATTTACTTTCTCAATGTACTTTAACAAATCTTTCAACTCCTTTTTTGAAATTGTTGATTTCTCTGATTTGTCATAAACCGAAACCAGATAAATGATTTTGGAAACATAAACAATGTTTGTTATTATTCTGGCTCCACCACTTTTTCCTTTGTTTTTACTGGTAATTGTAATTCTTATTTTATAACAGTTATTTCCGAGGTTTTCGCCAAGATTAGGTTCATTGTAAAGTTGCTGAACCAATTCTTTAAATTCGCTTTTTAAGGATGCATATTTTTTGATAAGCTTTTTAAGTTGTTTATCAAACGGAGGAATAGTTTAAATACTATAACTCATTCAGCAAATCATTTACGTCACGAGCCTTAGCTTTGCCTTGTTTTACAAGATTCAAATATTCAACCGAATCTTTTAAGTCGCTTAATATTTGAGCTTTTTCAGGTGTAATGGGTTTTGCTTTTACGTAAGTAAAGTTCTTTAATACTTCCATAAAAAAAGCCGATTTGTTTTCTTGTATGTCTAATAAAACTTTCATCTTCTTTTCTTTTTTTTACAAAACTAATATATAGTTATTATTAGATGGTATTCCTTTTTTTGTTTTAAAAAAACTGTGGATATTGTGTTATTATTTCAGCAATTTTTCCATTACTGTTTTTAGGTGGGCAACTTCTTTTTGTAAGTTGCTTATTTGGTTTTTGCAGTGTAGGCTAATTATGAGTTCAGCTAAAGCGATTGTTCAAATTTATTTCTTTTAGAACCCTGCCTACCGTCAAATAAAGAAAGTATTTGCACTTGATTTCCAACAATTACATAATAAACAACTGTAACATTATAAATTAAAGACCTATATACTTTAAGTTTTTTTGAAGCAATCGGAAACACATAGGGGCTAATGCTCAATAGTAGTAGTGTTTCCGAAAATCTTTCATCAAATTTAACAACTTCTTTAACGGAAAACTTATCAAGAATATAGTCACAAATTTGATTGTAATTTTTTTCTGCCTCGTGAGATAAAATTACAGTGTAGGCCATTGTTTTTTTGTTTTCAAAAACTTATCAAGTGTAATGTAATTACCTTTTTCAATATCAGATAATCCACTAAGAATGCCTTGAAGTTCAGTATCTGAAATTTCTTTATTATAGACGTTTTTATGCTCATTAAGTTCAATTAGCATATTGCTTGCTATAGTTAGTGTTTTCGAATCAAACGAATCAATCAATTGATGTAAATTGTTTTTTATTTCTTGATGAGCCATTTTCTTTTTTTTACAAAACTAATAAATAGTTATGAGTAGATGGTATTCCTTTTTTTTGAAGCCCCTTTGGTTTTTGTGACTGCTACTTCAATAATTTTTCCATTACAGTTTTTAGGTGGGCAACTTCGTCTTTTAGGCTGGTTATTTGGTTTTCGTATAGTTTGCGTTCAGTATCAGAAACATGGTTGTGTATTACTCCAATTTGACCACCGTTTTGATTGTTGGTATGTAAATTATTGAAAACAAATTTTTCATCAAAACTTGTAATGTCTTCTACTTTCATTTCTAAAATATCGGCTATGTTTTGTAGGCGGCTGTAAGGCAAATCTACCTCTCCGTTTTCTATTTTGCTATAGCCACTTTGTGTAAGTCCTAAACGCTCGGCAACATGCTCTTGAGTTAGGTTTTTAAGCTCACGCAACTTTTTAATTTTTGAACCAACATTTACCATCATTTCTGTTTTAGATTAAATTAGTATTGAATAGAATATACTATTCCAAAACTACTATGTTTTTATTAAATGCAAAATGTTTGTTTGTAGAAAGTAAAAAATAAATTAAAACAGGGTAGCCGAAAACTGATTAGAGTAGGGAAAAAAAGAGGAAATAACAAATAATTAATTAATAAAGTCAAATGAAAAAAGTAAATTTTTTAGGTGTTTTATCTGCGAGTTTAATGTTTATAGCTGTTTTTTTGCCATGGAAAACATTAAAAGTTTCTTCATCCTTCAACATTACAGGGATGGCAGCATCTGCAACAAATCTGTCTTATAACATAAGCGGCTTTCATTATACTTTCGGCTATTTAGCAGCAATTCTCTCATTTTTAGGAATATTCCTTTCATATAAAAAAATTAAATTCAGTTTTATTATTGGCATCATAAATATTATTATTGGTGTAAGTAGTATTTTTAATTGGGTATTACCAAACGGAGCAAATGGACAAAACATTGATTTTCTCTCACTTAAAAGTTCATCAAGTGGAGCTTATGGTGGGTATAGTGCTGAAACTAATTTTGAAACAAGTTTTGGATTATACTTACTAATAACGGCTAGTGTACTATTTCTAACTTTTGAATTTATTTCATCTTTCTCTCAGTTATCACAAACTACTGCAGATGATTTTGCTTATAATAATAGTGATAAATCAAACAAGAGTTTTAAAAATATAGGAATAACTCTTCTTGGGTTAGTTTTATTATTAGTGGGCTTGTATTTTTTTATAAACTATAACAAAACTATAAACATTCCAAAAGAAAGCCTTTGGAACATCATAACTGAATACAAAGAAAATGAACAAGCTACTTTAAACAAATACGTTGGAAAAAAAATTCAAATATCTGGATGGTTAAGAGAAAAGTCAAAGACTAATGAAGGAGATTTTGAATTATACTTGAATGGAGCAACCCAAAAGAATGGAGAACATTATCTAATGAGTGCTGGTAAAGATAACCCTGCAAAAAACATCACAAATTATAATGGTTTCGCTATATGTAAATTAGAGAGAGATACTGACAATTTTAAATATTATAAGGAGAATGAAGGCTTTTTTCAAGATATTACTGTTGAAGGTATCATTACAAAATTTGAAAAAGAATCAAAAGACTACAATTTTTTAGGAATGCTTGTCAATGTTGTGAACTATAAAGTTAAACTTGAAAAATGTAAGGTTATAAATGTAAACGAAATTATTAGTACTAATGTTGAAGAGTCTAAAATTAAAAGTAAAGAAGTCAAAACTGAAGATGATGAAATAATTCAAAATAATATTGACAAAAATAATTTTACTCCTTTACTGGGAGAATACTTATATAAAGGGGAGTCATGTTATGGTAAACTAATTTTATTAAATACCAAAGGTACTCTTACGTTCTCCTTTTCAATGTATGACGATTTAATTTATGCAAATAATGAAGTAATAATAAATAATGAAAACGGGATAGTAAACTTGGTTCTAGATAAATTAAATGCAGTATTTGATAATGGTAATATAATAATTAATAATGTTGATACTTCTATTCCAAATAAACCCATGGAAATTTATTTATGTAATGATTCAGAGTTAATTTTTAAAAAACAATAATTGTGACTATTGTAAAAAAGTTATTGCTATTTTTTAAAACAACACATCAATTTATGAACAAAATTGTAATGTTTTCAATTTTTATGATTGCTTTTGGTTCTATATTTTCAAGAGCAAATGAAAATAATTTTAATGAGAAGTTAATTATTAAGGATTTTTATCAAAAGAATAATATGAGTTCTGTAATTAACAAAAGATTGACAAATGATTCATTATTTATAATTGATGATAAAGAGGCAGAATTTCCAAATGGTGAAGTGGCGTTTTCAAACTATTTAAAACAAAATTTAATATATCCGAATGAAGAAAAGATAAATGGTGTTACTGGCACTGTATATATTGCATTTACTATAAATGAGTTAGGTAACATTGAAGATGTGAAAATTATAAGGGGTTTAAAAGGTTTTCCAAATATAGATAATGAAGCATTGAGGTTAATCAAAAATATGCCCAAATGGAGCCCATCAATAAAAAATGGGAAACCAATTAAGACAAGTTTTTCCTTTCCCGTAAAATTTACTTTATAATTTAAGATATATCTCTGAGAGGTATTTAAAAGGGTGGTTGTGTAGATTAACTATTTATTACGGATATGCTAGGTAATGAAATTCCGCTTAACTATATACCATCTGCTAATAACAATATCTTAACTATCAACATTCAAAATTTTAGTAGTGGTATTTACTTTGTACAAGTTGGTAATGATGTAAAGAAGTTGTTGGTGGAGTAAAGGTAGCTTAATTATAAAACAAAAAATAAAATCTAATTCGACTTCCTTTTTTTTATTTATTACTATGCTGACCTGTAACCCACATCATGAAAGCGTTTAGAGTGTGGACCAAGGAATAATCGGGAGTAAATTCTAATCAGTGAAAATCCATCGATTATAAAACTTACTGCAACTAAAAATGCCAGAAATACTTGGTTTTCTTTGATATGTCCAAAAATTAAATCTTCGCCAATAAATGTTGGCGTAATTGGGAAACCTGATAGTCCCAAACACGAAACAAAAAAGACAAATGCCAATGTTGTATTTTTATAGGAGTAGCCATGAAATTCGTTCAAATCCAAATTGCCAACTTTCTTTTTTAATTGATTCAGACATATGAGGCCAACAATGCCAGCTGCAAATACTCCACTTAAATAAATTAATGTTTCGTCGGCATCAAACTTTTCATTAAATGAAAGTGCTTATGCTATTAAAAAATGATTCATTAAAATTAAGATCCAACTTAGAATAACATTGTTGCGTTCAGAAAATGATTTTAGCACTAATAGCAAACCTAAAATTGCAAAAAACTCAG
>JBEIDK010000038.1:0-23003 GCA_040383485.1 Flavobacteriales bacterium | reverse complement strand
TACAGGAGCAACTGGACCACAAGGACCTATTGGTTTAACAGGTGCTACAGGAGCAACTGGGGCGCAAGGACCTATCGGATTAACTGGTGCTACTGGATTAACTGGTGCTCAAGGTCCTATTGGGTTAACTGGACCTGCTGGTGCAAATGGTTTTGATGGTGCTGTAGGACCTCAAGGACCTGCTGGTGCAACTGGACCTCAAGGGCCTATTGGATTAACTGGGGCTACAGGAGCAACTGGAGCTGCTGGAACAAATGGATTATCTTCTTATCAAATAGCGCAAAATAATGGGTTTTCTGGAACTGAAACGCAATGGTTAGCTTCTTTAGTAGGTGCGCAAGGACCTGCTGGCGCTCAAGGCCCTATTGGATTAACCGGACCTGCTGGATCTAATGCTACAGTAACTGGTACAGCACCTATTGATGTAACTGCTGGAGTGGTTAGTTTAAATAATGCTGGAGTAACGTCTGCTAAAATTGCTGACAATGCTGTAACTATTGCTAAATTACCTTCTGGTGCTACATCATCAACTTATTTAAGAGGAGATGGAACCTGGGTTACACCAAGTACACCTTTATTAAATGTAACAGTTCCAACAACAGATAATTATACTGTTCTTGATACAGATGCAATTATTTATAGAACGCTTACAGCAACTGGAACATTAACTTTTCCTTCAACATTACCTGCTGGAAAAGTTTATTATATTTCTAATACTTCTGGTACTTTTAATTGGGGATTTTCACCTACTCCAATAAATACAGGTGCTACTGAAATATTTGCAGGGTATTCGCATATGGTTGTTACACTTGGCGGTGGTCAAATTATGGTTGTTACAGGAAATTAATTCAATTAAAAAATAATAAATTATGAAAAAAAATATAACATTATTTTTGCTTTTAACAAGCATCATGACATTTGCCCAAGTAAGAATGACGGGTATAAATATTTCATCTGTCAATAGTTCAGCTTTTATAGATGGATCTTCAAATCCTTCAAATAATAGTTCAGTTGGTACTGGTAAAGGACTAGTATTTCCAAGAATAGATTTATCTACCTTTACTTTTGTTTCTGGAACTACAGGTATTTCAAACAATTTTCCAACACGTTATGATGGTATGATAGTTTATAATACTAAAGATGGTGGTACTGCTAATGTTGGTGCAACTGAGGGTTTATTAAAATCTGGTTTTTGGTTTTATGAGAACAAAACAGCATCATTGACTGGAGGAACATGGAAACAGCTTAGTCCAACTCCTTCAAGCACTACTATAAAAGGTTTGGTAAATTGCACAGGTACAATTACTCAAACTATAGCTGAGGCTAGCATTACTGCAACATCAAGCATTTACGTAACTTATGAAGACACAACTGGAGATATAATCTATACCTCTATTAAAAATCGTGTTGCAGGTACTGGATTCACTGTGCAATTTGGTGCTGTTCCATCAACAGCAGCAAAAATTAATTACATAATTGTTAATAACTAAAATTATTTAAAATGAAAAATAAAAATATTATAAAAACACTTATGTTTATTTTGGTAGCCTGCTCTTCTTTTGCACAAGTGCAAAAAGCACAAACCTTACAAATAGGAAATACTTCTACAAATACTACAAATTCATCTGCTGTATTACAAATTGATGATACAGAAAGAGGTCTATTAGTGCCTAGAATGACGTCTACACAAAGAAATGCAATTGCATCTCCTGCAAACGCTTTATTGATTTTTAATACCTCTAACAACAGTTTTGAAGTTTTTAAAACAACATGCTCTTGTTGGGTAACGGTTTATGATGGTGGTAATACTGCTGCTGCTAGTTTGGTTAATACTCCACCCTCAGCTTCTAATTTAAACATTTCAGGTAAATTTATGGTAGGACAAACTGCTACTTTCACATATGAATATTCAGATGCACAAAACGATGCACAAGGTTTAACGTCTATTGAATGGCAAAGAGCCTCTACCGCTGCTGGTGGAGATCCAGTAACCATCGCAGGAGCTAACGCAACTACATACACGTTTCAACCAGGAGATTTATCTACTTATGTGCGCGCTAGAGTTTTCCCTAGAGCAGCTACTGGAGTATTAAACGGAGTGGTTGCTACTACAGGATGGACTTTAGTAGAATCGGGCACTACACCAACGGCTAATAATTTAGTGGTTACTGGGACTACTTCGGTAGGTAGTGTTTTAACTGCTAGTTATACTTTTGCAGGAGGTACGGGTACAGAAAACACGACTCCTACTACTTTTGGTGGAACAACTTCAGGGACTTCTTATGTTTGGCAAAGTGCCAATTCTAATTCAGGTGATGGAATAAATAACGTAGATTTATATGGGGCTTTTGCTTACACGAAGACCTACACTCCACAAAACGATTTATTAGGAAAATTTATCAGAGTCTCCGTAAGAGCAAAAGACTCAGGAGGTTTACAAGCAACCAATTTTGTAAATAGCCCATGGGTAGGACCACTAACTGCAACCGTAGAAAGTGCTCCAGTGGTAAGTAATGTGACGTTTTCACCAGCTCCAGCAGTTGCCTTATTACATACTGCTTCTTATACGTATTATGATGCCAATTTTGATCCAGAAGGAACTTCTACATTTCAATGGTACCGAGCAAATGATGCATCAGGTGCTGGAGCCGAGGCTATCAGTGGTGCTACTTCATTAACCTATACTGCTGGACCAGCAGATGGTAATAAATTCATAGGATTTGGAGTAACTCCAAAAGCGCTTACAGGAACTATTACAGGAACAGAGGTACGCTACTTTAACCCAAATATGGTATTGCCAGTAGCTACTTTTACCTTTACTGCTTCTAGCATGCGACAATTGCCTTTTTATCATGCAAGTAGAGCTATGAACGCTTCTAATGCAATACAAGTTGAAGTTAATGTTACGGCAGCAGGTGGAATGTCTATTTCATCACCTGTAGTTAACGGGTATTCTTTCGCAGGTAATTTTACATTGGCAACTGGTACGCAATGGTTGACGTTAACACCAACAGGGACTCAAACTGCTTACAATTCATCAGGAGACTTAATTACTCTTACTGGTTTAGGTACTACTACAGAAACTAAATCAATCAACATTAAACACGTTAGATTTGGATCTGCATTTACAGCGCTTTTCAATGGTTTTAATGGAACAGCTAACGTAGATAATACATTAGCTACATACACTACAGGGGAAATATTTAGTAATAATTCAGCTTGTACTAATAGTCTTATTAGTGCCTCTACCTGTCCATCTGGAAATACAGTAACAGGTGTTAGTGGTAAAGTATATCCTACCGTTTTAATCAATGGTCAATGTTGGATGAAAACCAACTTAGATGAAATACCTAGTAATTATGCATCTGTTACTCCTACTTCTTGGTTAAATACACAAATTGGACATGTTGGTCAACACGGCTACCTAAATACTGCTGTTACTAATGGAACTGCTGGATGGGCTTCTACCGAACCTGCTACTAATATAGGAAGATTATACCAATGGTCTGCTGCTATGAATGGTGCAACTACTGAACGTGCTCAAGGAGCTTGTCCTCAAGGATGGCACGTTCCTTCAGATTGTGAGTGGAGATATTTATTTCATGGTATTGGAATGTCAATTGCTGAACAAAATACTTGGTTTAACAGCAGGGGTGCTGTTTCTCAAAAATTAAGAAGTGAAGGTACAGGTTTTACAAATTCTTCTGGTTTTTCTGCTTTGAATAATGGAGCTAGATGGATTGATGGAACTTTTAGTGCCATTACAGGTACTTCTTCTTATTGGACTTCTACTCAAACTATTTGGAACGGAGGTTCTGCAGCCTTTCATATGTTAAATAATTGGGGCCCTTCAATATTTACAGAATCTTGGAGATATGATAGAGCTATCTCTGTTCGTTGTCTTAGAGATTAATACTATCAATTATTAAATAAACTTTTGTCTTGGCTATATTCCAAGGCAAAGGTTTATATATTAAATATAAAGACTACCTAAGATTGCAATTATGGTTAAGAAATCGCCATAAATAAACTTGTTTGCTTACAAACACCAATAAAAATTAAGGCAATACAATAAGACCTTAAAAAACAATGAATATTCACATATGAAAAAACAACTACTATTACTCGTTTTTTTACTAGGAATTACTTTTTTGTGCCGTGCACAAGACAGTATTCGTATTAGCGGACAGTTGCTAAACAATACTCGTTTTGCTAAAATAGTGGTTAAAAAATTTAATGTAGGTAACTTTGGTATAGGTGCTGTGTCTATTAAAGAAGACGGTACTTTTAGCATAAACGCACCAAAGGGAATAGCGCCAGGTATCTATCGTTTGGAATACGGTCAAATTGATCCAAATGAATATGTTGATGTAATCCTAGACGGTAAAGAAACCGAAATTCATTTTACACTAGAACTTAACAAACCTCTGGAAACCAGAATACCAGAATTCACAAAATCCAATGAAAATAAAAATTGGTACCAGTACCAAAAAGAACGTAAAATACTACTTCAAAAAATACAATCCCTACAACAAGTAGTGGCATCTTACCCTATAACAACAGATAAAATAATACAACAAGTTGTAGAGGTTATTAAACAAGAAAAAAGTAATTATTACAAACAAGAATCACTGTTTTTAAGGCAAAACGCTCAGACTTGGGCTAGTAAAATGGTAGCCAATAAACCCTATTATTTTACCAATCCAAAGGACGATTTGCGTTTGCAGGTATTTCAAATAAAAGAACACTATTGGGATAATATCACGACCAATAATCCAGAACTAATCAATACACCCCTTTACACAGAACACATATTAGAATATCTGAAATACTATATGAATCCCGACATGCATTTTTCAGAAGAAGAAATGAATGACGGCTTTATAAAAAGTGTAGATATCATTATACAAAAATTTAGCGGTAATGATGACACTAAAAAATTTGCAATCCAATACCTTCAAATGGGTTTTAAAGAATTAGGAAACGAAAAAGTATTGCAATACATCGATGAAAAATACAAAGAAACGTTATCTCAATGCCAAGATGAAACGGATAAAGCTGCTTTTGATAAACGAGTACAAGGTTATGCCACAATAAAAGTGGGTAACAAAGCACCTGATATCACGTTCACTAACCTCGATTTTAATTTACGTGCTATTTCTGCCGAAAGAGTTCTAGTTGTTTTTTGGGCAAGTTGGTGTCCGCATTGTATGGAAGAATTACCCAAATTAAACGAATGGGCACTTGCAAATCCTTTAACAAAAGTAGTAGCTATCAGTTTAGATGATGATAAAACGGCTTATGAAACAGCAATAAAAAAATTCCCAGCACTCATACACGATTGTGATTTTAAAAAGTGGGACGGCAAAGCGGTAAGTGATTATTATGTATTTGGTACACCATCGTTCCTTGTTTTAGATAAGGATAAAAATATTTTAGGAAAATTTAGTTCATTCGGTTCAATTGTAGACTTTTTATTAAAAAAACAATAAATAAAATTAGAACATTAGCAAAAGAGTATTCAAAACAAATGTTATAAATCTTAATCTACAACTTATGAGAAATTACAAACTTATATTAATAGGCATTTTTTGCTCAATAGCCACATTGTCAGTTGCCCAAACAACAAAAGCTAAAACGCTTCAAATTGGTAATTCCTCTACCAATACAATGGATGCATCAGCAGCTTTGCAAATAGATGATACCGCGAGAGGGTTCTTACAACCACGAATGACAACTGCGCTGCGAACAGCTATTGTAAATCCTGCAAGAGGTTTACAAGTATATGATACTGATACCAATAGCAATTGGTTCTACAACGGAACTTCTTGGGATACTGCCGCCTCTGCATCAAGTTCTTTTTATTCTTCAAATGGAACGCTAACTACAGCTAGAACAGTAACGCAAGGAACAAATACTTTAGCTTTTTCAAGTAGTGCTACAACTGGAACAAGCCATTTTACTGTTGATGGAACCACACTAAACGTAGATGCTGTTAACAACAGAATTGGCATTGGTACGGCAACACCCATTAAAACATTAGAGGTGTTAGGTGAAGTGAAAGGAACGAGATTACTAGCTTATGGTGCAGGAGGAATCAATTCCAACGTAGCTATTGGTGAAAATTCACTCGCAAATGCATCTAATTCTGGGAGTAACAATCTAGCTATTGGGTTTTCTTCTTTACAAACTAATAGTTCAGGTGATAATAATGTAGCCGTTGGTGCTCAAGCCGCTTCAAGCAACACTACAGGCAGCAACAACGTAGCTTTTGGAAGAGGTGCTCTGATTAGTAATGCAACAGGAAGCAGTAATGTAGTTTTAGGAGCTTTAGCTGGATTTAATAATGCCGATGGATCTACAGCAACTACAATCAATGAATCGATTTTGATAGGAAGTTTTGCGGCTGCTCAAGGAAATAATCAAACTAATCAAATTGCTATTGGAAGCAATGTATATGGTCTTGGTTCCAATACCGTAGTATTGGGTAACGATTCTGTCACCAAAACAGCATTGAAAGGAAATGTAGGCATTGGTACCACTACACCTGCAGCAAAGCTAGACGTTGCCGGTGCTATAAAAGTGGGATACGACACTAGTTCCACATACTCTGCTGGTATGATTCGTTTTAACACTACAAGTAATAAATTTGAAGGATATGACGGTACCGGTTGGAAAACATTTAATTAATTAAGGTTTTAGTCTAATAAATGTTTTGTTTTTCTTTTAAACCACTGATTACACTGATAAACACAGATTTTATAAATAGAATGAGGAATATCTTTGAATTTCTTTAAATCTGTGGCAAAATAAATTGAAAACAAATATAGTATTTAGGGTAAAGCAATTACTAATTGGTAATCCTAATAAGGAAACACATCATTAAAAGTCAATTTATACGGTAAAATGGAAAGTTAAACTTTCTATAGTTCATAAAAATATGTTATACATTTTACACCAAAACTGGTAATGATTGATTAATAAATATATTGTTGCAAATTGATAGGATATTTAATTAAAAAACTATGGCTACACTAACTCCATATACCGGCGTCTTAGGGCCCATAAACGCGGCACATTTACTGAGAAGAGCTACATTTAAACTCAACAAGACACGAATAAATGAATTTGCGAATTACACTGTGGCCCAAGCCATGTCAGTTTTGTTTGCACCTTTAACATTACAAGTACCAGAACCAGTTGGTTTTAATGGTCAACCGGTTATGAAAACCTTTACGAACCCAACCTTGAATGGCTATGTGTATGATGGGTCTAGCATAACAGGATGGTATATGCGAGAAGCAATGCATTTAGACACGATACATATAAAAGCTGCCTTTTGGTTACATACCATGTTTGTTGTTAGTGGTGGATCCGATAGTACAATCGCTTTTTTTGATTACTTGCAATTGCTCAATTATTATTCCGACAAATCCCTCAAAGTATTTGCCAAAAATGTAAGTCGCTGTAGCATAATGAGTGTTTATTTAAATAATAATTTAAACACTAAGAATGCACCCAATGAAAATTATGCACGGGAATTTTTAGAGCTTTTTACTATTCTGAAAGGCCCACAAGACGGCCCAGGTAGTTATACCAATTATACCGAACAGGATGTGCAAATGGCAGCCAAAGTGCTTACTGGCTTTAAGAATATACCCGATAGCCAACGTTCAAGTTACTGGAATAATGAAAGCCATGTGCCGCTAAATGCCAAATCGTTCAGCGACCACGATACCACAAATAAAACGTTTAGTAGCAAATTTGGTGGACAAACCATTACAGGGGCTACTACAGCAGCAGGGATGGATGCCGAATTGGATGCTTTTATCGACATGGTTTTTAACCAACAAGCAACTGCATTGAATTTTGCACGCAGAATGTATCGTTATTATGTAAAAAGTACTATTACGCCAGATATAGAAACAGGGGTTATTACACCTTTGGCAAACCATTTAATGGCAAATAATTACAACATTTCAAGTGCGCTTCAATTAATGCTGAGCTCAAAGCATTTTTACGATGCAGAAGACACTACGCAGTATGACCAAATTATAGGCGCCAAGGTAAAATCGCCATTGGAATTATTTTTAATGATGTTTAATCAGTTCCAAATAAATATTGCTAATCCTATTACACAAAGTGGCGATAATTTTTGGTTATTCCGAACGATGGGTGGGTATTTATATGATGTTGGAATGTCATTATTTGGTCCTTCTTCGGTGGTAGGTTATATCCCGCTTTACCAAGAACCATTTGATAATTTATGGGTCAATACGGCAGTTCTTGGCGCACGCTACAACCAACCCTTTGATACGATATTTAATGGTTTTCCTGGTTACAATGCTTTTAGCCCACTAGATACTACATGGTTTGTAAGGTATTCTGGGCATTTTAGTAATCCAGCCAATTCCGCCACTCTCCTAAGTGAAATGTACGATGTATTATTATCGGTAGTGCCTACGGGAAGTAGACACATTTATTTTACTCAAAGTTTATTAGGAGGGTTATCCCCTATCAGTTGGCAAAACGAATGGAATAATTACATAACTACCAACAATCCTACCGCTGTCAGAATAGCACTAAACCGTTTAGTTACTGCTATTGTAAAGTCAGTTGAATACCAAGTCTTTTAAATTACTACCTTATGGAAAGAAGAGATTTTTTACGAAATACAAGCTTGGCATCTTTAGGTCTGGGTTTTAATTTGAATGGGTTTGCTGCGGATTTTTTCAACACCTCCCCATTTCCTTTATTGACCTGTGATAACATAAACGACAGAGTGTTGGTCATAGTGCGATTTGCTGGTGCCAATGATGGGTTAAACATGTGCGTACCCTTGAATCAATACGATGTGTATGCTAATAAACGTCCTACTTTAAAATTGAATAATGTAGGACAATCCAACGGAATTATTGCTTTGGATAACACCGTTGCTGACAATAAAAAAATAGGGCTGCATCCTGTGATGACTGGAATTAAAAGTTTGTACGATGCCGGAAAAGCACAGTTAATTAATAACGTTGGGTATCCCAATTCCAATGGCTCCCATTTTGCTTCGGAAAATATTATGTGGGCTGGAAAAGATGGAAATTTTTTTGGCATTATGGACGAGGGCATGATAGGAAACTACATCAATACCATTTATCCAAATTTGAGTGGTAATCCAACGGGATTGATGAGTGATCCTTTGTGTTTGCATTTGGGAAGTTACAACCCGATTCCAAGTTTCAGCCATGACCACGGTATTAAAAGTGTTGAGTACAATGGTACTTTTTTACAAAATAGTTTCAATGCACTATTAGGCAGAGCGGCTCCAAGTACCGCAAATTCAGAGCACGCTATTAAATTGGACTACTTAAAAGGGATTGAGCAAAATATGGACATCTATTACAACCGAGTGATGGGTTGTTTTAATACCGGAGTAAATTCAAGTACCATTTATCCAGATACCAGTCTAGCCAAACAGTTAAAAACGATAGCGAGACTCATTAAAGGAGGTAGTAAAACCAAAATATATCAGTGTACTATTGAAGGTTTTGACACCCATGCCAATCAAATACAATCGGGTACTAGTCATCTAGGTCAACATGCGAACTTGTTAAACAATGTATCTGGTGCAATAACTGCTTTTCAAAATGACATTACCGCAATGGGCTTTTCTAATAAAGTACTTACCACCACGTTTTCCGAATTTGGAAGAAAAGTAATTCAAAACGGTTCTTTAGGAACAGACCATGGTAATTTTGCACCCATGTGGGTCATTGGCGATGCCGTAAATGCAGGAATTACGGGAGTCAATCCAAATTTGAATAACATTCATGGCGGTGCGGATGGAAGATATTTAGACTCCGAATTACAATTTGATTACCGTCAAGTATATGTTAAATTTTTTCAAGATTGGTTAGGTTCTTCGACTAACGTAATGACTTCTATAGGGTTAGGTTCTTTCACTACAAATAATCCTATAAACCTAATAAAACCAGTACTAAACGCCAACCCGGGCTGTTTAACAGACACAGTAATGGGAAGTTGCACGGATTATAATAGCAGTACGACTAAAATATTAGTATTAAAAAATACTGAAGCAGGCTGGGAATATTATGGGGTTGCAGGTAACAATAAGTATATTGTTGGTATTGAAAAGAATCCAACGGGTGTAGATGCCAATACCAATCCATTTGATATTGAGTTTACTTATACTTCATTAGATTGTGCACCCAATAATATTGGTTGTTTTCAAAAAACCAATAACCAAGAAGGTGTCTTTGCAAGTAATGATTTTTTTAATATGAAAATTACTTCGACTTCACAAACAAATGGTTGGGTGAATTTACGTTGGTTTACACCAACTAATATGGTCCCCAACTTAACAAACACAGCAGTAACTTTTAAAACTAGCGTCAATTCCAATTATATCAGCCCTGTGCTTTGGCTCAAAAAAACCAATTCACAAATGAGATTAATTGACCATTTGCGCGATGATGCGTTGGGACTTTTTTATGCAACCGAAAAAATGAACTTGGAATATAGCTCGTCTATAAATGGCTATGCGTACCATCATTTCAGTATGGTACCTAACATCCATGGAACAGGAGTTGCAAGTATCATTAGAGTTACAAATATAGTAGAATCAGATAGTGCTTATACTATACCTGCTCCTATTCCAAGTAAAAAAGGAAGTATACAATTTAATCCATATAGTAAAACATTTGAAGGTTATAATGGTACAGATTGGGTACCGTTTCATTAACTTTAAATTTATTATAAAATTATTGGGAAATGAACCATTAAATGAATTAAATTCTAGTAATCAAACTTTAATTTTTTTTCAGGTAGCGAAGTGAAAATAGCTAATTTTTCAATTTATGAGTCACAAAAATTAGCTAAATAAAATTTATAATTTAGCACAAAAAAAATCAAAAAACAGTAAGAAAGTTCATAATTAATTATCCAAATATTTGAAAGTAATTAAATCAGAATACTATTATATATTTATAATTCACGAAAATATATTATTTTTGAGGAAACTAAAGACTAGCGCTATCCCAATTTAAATAAACAAAGAATTGACGACTAGGTAAAAAAAGCAGTAAAGAGTAAATGATAAAACATCAAATTAATTTAAGGATTTTATAACAAACAAATTAGCTATTGAAAACAAATATAACCCCACAATACATGAAACTTAGATTTGTTCTTTCGGCTATATTATTCTTGCTTACTTCTCAATTAAAGGCACAAGTCATAAACTTAAAAAAGATAGATAGCCTACAACTTCAATTAAAAAATAAAAATTCAACACTTGATAAAGCAATAATCTACAATCAACTTGCTGAAGAATATCAGGATATAGAACCAGAAAAATCGAATAAATTCATTTATATAGCATTGCCAATTTCGAAAAAATACAATTTTTCGAAAGGTATTGCTGATTTCTATCGAATTTCTTCTAAGATACTTTTAAATCAAGGTCAATATATAAAAGCAATACATAATAGTGAAGAAGCAGGTAAAATATACTTAAAATTAAAGGATACTTCAAACTACCTAACTAATTTAACTTATTTAGCCCGAGCAACTAAAGAGGGTGGAAATATAGACAAGGCAATACAAAAAGCTGTATATGGAACTCAATTTTCTAGTAATCCTAAATTTAATTATGCGAGAGGTGAATTGTATTTTGAACTTTGTTTTTACTACAATGTAAAAGATGACGTATCCAAAGCATTACTCTATGTAGATAAAGCCGAAAAAGCTTTTGCCAAATCTTCGCAAAAATTAAGAGGATTGTCAAAATGTTATCAGCAAAGAAGTCAAATATATACAAAGACCAATAAACACACTAAAGCTATATTATATGCGGAAAAGGCTATTCAAATAGCAACTGAATTAAAATCAAATAAAAACATATTTAGCATACTCTACACAACAATTGGTATTGCTTACTTTAATATTGATGATAATAAAAACGCAGTAAAATACCTTCAACTTGCAAATGAAATTAATAAAAAAAATGGCCCGATAGACCGAAGAGCATTCAATATGGTGATGCTTTCTCAAGCCTATTATGGGCTTAAAAAGTATAAAGATGCTATTGAGACATCACAAATTGCGATTGCACTAGTAGATGATAAAGAGAATCAACTAATGGCTTATGGAATCATTGGAAATTCATTTTATGAATTAAAAAACTATAAATCTGCTTTAATAAATCAAAATAAAGCTTTACAACTTTTATCTTTTGTTGAAGATACTGACCACCAAAGAAGTATTTTTTTAGAACTTTCTAAAACATATAGTCAGTTAGGTGATTATAAAAATGCCTATGAAAATTTAAATAAATATAAAGATTTAGAAATTAATTTTTTAAAAAATATTCAAGAAAAAAATATAGATGAATTAGAAATAAAATTCGATTCAAAACAAAAAGATTTAACATTAAAAAAACTGACTATATCTAAACAAAAACAAAATTTAGAAATTTTAAAACAAAAAAATTTCAATTTAATATTATTCTTTTTGATTGTAATGTTTGTTTTGATAACTGGAATTGTTTTGTTAGCTTTATTTAATAACAAGAAAAAGAATAAATTATTACACAATAAAAACAAAATAATTTCAGACAAAATAATTTTAGTAGAAAAACAAAAAATTGAACTTTATAAATCATTGCAGGAAAGAGAATTACTCTTAAAAGAAATACATCATCGTGTAAAGAATAATTTACAATTGGTTATGAGTATTTTAAATATTCAGGCTTCCGATAAGGAAAATACGTCAATTGAAGGTTTTATCGAGAAAGGTCAATCTAGAATAGCTTCTATGGTATTAATTCACGAAAACTTGTATCAAAAAGAAGATATTGGTAATATCGATTTTGAAACGTATACAGAATCATTAGTTAATAACATTAGAACTACTTTTGGAGAAATTTCTGAAAGAATTGACGTATATATTAAAATGGAAAATGTGTTTTTCGATATTCAAACGTCTATTCCATTAGGTTTAATTATAAATGAATTAGTAACTAATTCATTTAAACACGGGTTTCCAAATGAAAAAAAAGGACAAATAACCATTTCAATAGAATTACTAAGCAGTAAAAATTATAAATTAAGTATTGAAGATTCAGGTATAGGATTTCCAAAAGACAAAGCAGATAAAAAATCTATAGGTTTGGAATTGGTTTCTCTTTTAGTACAGCAATTAAAAGGAAAATTGACTATTGATTCAAATAATGGAACTGTATTCGAAATCCTTTTTGCAACCCCGTAAATCATTTTCATTAATATAATAAATTGCCTCTTTAAATTTTAAACACATCTTCGTAAGTAGTTACTAAACTAATTTATTTTAGTAAAATTAATGAATTTGAAAAATTTATCTTTTTTTTCAATTGCAAACAACCATTATAAATAGCAACATTATTTCTTAAATATTTTAATTTGTAAAATCAAATCTAAAATATTTTAATTTAATAATAAAGATTGCTATGATAACTTACGAACAGTTTGATAATGCTCTAAAAGTAATTGTGGCCTACAAAACCCAAGTAGAAAGCAAGAATTTAAATACTAAATTGAATACAACTTATGTTGATATTCAAAAATATATTTCTAAGAACACCTTTTTTATTCTAAGAAATTATTACGAAGAACAATTCAATGAACATATAGATTGGAATTCTTTAAAACAAATGGATTTAGAGAAGTTAATGCTAATTGATTATTCAATACTCAGAAACTACAGAGGATTTGGAAAATCATCTGAAAATAAACGAAAGAAAGTAATTTTTTCATTTAGTGAAAACATTGAAAAACCAATACTTAACATAGAAAAATAAAAGTTTTCTTTATTTTCAATAGCAAACAACCACAATCGATAGACAATAAATATTTTTATAATTTAAATTTGTAACAAATAAATAAATTGATTTTTTAAATCATTTGATTATACAATCTTTAAAGTTCTTATTAAAACCTCAAAAAACATGAAGCAATTAGGTAGGAGTTTATTTTTATGTTAACCTCAAATCCCCATCAAGAATTGCCCCACATTTCTTGATACTAACCTAGTTATTGGTGCTTTTTTGAAAATTGACTTCGGGCTGATGTCCGAAGTCTTTTTTTTTACCTAAATACTACTCTATCTATTCTTCAAACCAAAACTTTCCGCAATTATCAATTTCAAATAGCGCTTTTAAATCGTAGTGGCATTTTTCATTGCTTTACTTTAGTAAAATAATTATTACAATTAATATTTTATTTCAATCTTAAATTTCTATAGTGATAAATTATAGACTGAAAAATTGAAATTTAATTCTACGGTTTGTCGATATAGTATCAATGTTCGCATTTAACAATTTTATTTTTATATTATGAGTTGCAAAGTATTAATTTATAGCAAATATCCACTGGTAGAAATGGGGTTATCCTTGTTTGTAGCCAACAAAATAAGTAAAATTCAAATTTCAAAGACAAACAATCTTGACTTTTTGTCATCAAATCAAAAATACGATTTAATGATATTCGATATGTTTATGCAATCAGAATTCGATTTAATTGTAAACAATTTAAAAGCTTTAAATAAAAAAGATAAAGTGCTTTTACTAGTTGAAAATATAGATGTTAGCAAACTTACAGGATTACAAAACATTACATTTTTATCCAGAAACAGTACAGAAGTTGAAATTTTAAAAAGTATTCGTACATTATTAAGAAAGAAAAAATTAAGTACAAGTTATAGAATTACTAAAACAATTGAACAGAAAGAAAAATTATCTAAACGTGAAGTTGAGTGTGCAATTTTATTAATGAAAGGGTATAAAGTAAATGAAATTTCAAAGAAACTATCGTTGGCAAAAAATACTATAAGTACCTATAAAATGAGAATTTTAAAGAAAACAAATACAAGTAATATAGTGGATTTAACAAAGTCGCTTTATAATTTAGAAAATACTGCTATTAAGTATACACACTAAAATAAAATACATATGATAGTTTTTGTAGTTTATGTATTAGAAGTTGTAAGGAAATACATTATCTCAATAGTGCAACTATTTTGTTAAATACATATTATGCTTTGGGTGTTATCTCTTAATAAATGTAAAGAAAAATGAAATTTAGAAAAGTTAAAGAAATTTTGGAGTTACTATTAGTGAAAAAAAATAACTTCATTATTGAAAAAGAGGAGCAAGAATTATTGAATGAATTACAAGTATTGTTAACTCTTGCTAATAGTAGCAATTCAATTGAAGTTAATTTAGAATGTAATTGTGAATTAGATAACGATACGATTGAAGAAGAGGTTGAAATAAATCAATGTTTGGATTGTGGATTGCCTTTAAGCATACTTTAATTTACAATTAAAACCTTTAAACTACTAAAGACTAATTAACAAGAATTAATTGAAGACCATAAACGTTAAACTTGTAATTAATCCTTTACATTTCAATTTATTATTTAATAACAAAAACATACGATTTAATTTAGAAGAAATTGAATTTATGGAAATTAAGAATAAAATTAATTACATCAGTTTATTTGGTTGCTTTTTAAGTTTAACAGTATTTTCTTTACTATGTATACTCTACTTAAAAATTACTTATTTCAATTTAATTATACTAAATTTTATTCTGTTCTTACTATATACTGATTTTATTTACAAAAAAGTAGTTCAAGTAAACATAAAGGTTCATAGTAAGGATTACACGCTAATTTTAAATGATGAATCTATTTTTTTTGAATTTAAGTTTTTATATGGAATTTATAATAAACATATAGAATAGTTAGACTTAGTGTTTATGGTTTTTTTGATAGTAAAACGAGTACACTATTGTAACCATAAATAGGAAGGTAAAAAACACCTTGAGTTGCTGAAATATGTTTTTCGCAATTGTTTTTATAGTTTGATTTATAATTTGGAAACGGTTTGGAGCTTTACGAAGAAAGGGCATTAAAAGCACAATTGTTGAAATTAGCACTTCAGTCACATTTTCGCAAAACCGATGTTAACAGGTCGTTTTTCTTATCGTCAGTTTCTCATTATTAAAATTATATTTGTTTAATAAATGCTACTATAAGCACTTCACCCGCCATTTTGTCAAACCGCTATTAAGTGCTGGCGTTTAAATCATTGTTTAGTTCAAGTATGGCCTCCTCCAATGTAATTATTGGCCTATATCCCAACTCATTTATCGCTTTTCGGCAGCTAATTGTAAAATTGCTTGAAAGCATATAAGCTGGCATTTTGGTAATTGGAGGTTGTGTTTTTAATCTAAATGTAATCCAAATAAACTCGACTAAGTTTGCTAC
Source organism: Flavobacteriales bacterium (assembly GCA_040383485.1). Taxonomy (GTDB): domain Bacteria; phylum Bacteroidota; class Bacteroidia; order UBA4408; family UBA4408; genus JBEIDK01. The sequence goes on along the minus strand of JBEIDK010000038.1, from coordinate 6,687 downwards.
TAATCGTATAGCAAACGAAGGTATACTTTTATTTGGTGATATCACATTTTGTGTCGAGATATATTTAGTGAAAAAATCTTTATAAGTACTTATTTCATTGTCTGTGATAAAATATATCTCATTTGACTTCCAATTTTCTAAGGCACATTTAATCCCATGAGTTAAGTTATATATATGAGTTGTACTTGTTTTATTTGAACCATTATTTATCCATGTAAACTTATTTTGTTTAATCATATTTATCAGAATAGGTAAAATTGTTTGGTCTCCTGGTCCCCATACCAATCTTGGTCTAATTACCATTACTTCAAAGATTCCGTTAGAATTTGAATTCATTACTAACTTTTCAGCTTCTAGTTTAGATTCAGCATATAAAAACTTACTTTTTATAGGTAAAGGGTAAGATTCGTCTATATTGTTCATATCATTCCCAACAAATAATACTGCTTCGGTGCTAATATGCAAGAAACGTTTAATTCCGCTTTTCTTTGCAATTTCAAGGAGTTGTTTGGTACCGTCAACTGTAGTTTTCCAAAATTCGCCCCTTGTTCCCCATTCCTTTGTAAATGCAGCCGCATGTATTATAGTGTCACAGTTTTGCAAATGTATTTCTTCAACTTTTCCAAGTTCACAATACACAGGTATTGCTCCTATTTCTTTTACTTTTTCTGCAGCAGATTTGGTTCTACACATAGCATAAAATGTATGCTTGTTTGAAAGTTCTTTAACAATATTACTACCAATAAATCCTGATGCTCCTGTGATAAATATATTCATATTTTATTTTTTTATTTTTTCGTCATTTCTACTTATTTTGTTTAATATTATTTTACTCTTGTCCAAGTTTCTGTGTTAAAAAAAATACCAACGTATCCTCTCATTTTTAGTGTGTTACTGTCGGAAAGCCAAAGCTTTCCGCTATAAATTTTTCCATCACGACTGTCATATACTTTCCCGTCTATATATTCATTATCGTAAAATTTAAAATTCCATAGTATTTTAGATCCAACCAATGTTTGAGTTCTTTTTTCTGGGTCTTTGTTTTTTTCATCTAACAAAGGCTTATTTGTTTTAGGGTCGTTAGGTTGCTTTAACCAAGTTATCTTACCATAATACAAATTTTTTTCTTTGTAAATTTTTACCTGTGCACCTTTGTCTTGAGTTAGCCAAACACCTTCGATTTTATCAGCTTGGGCATTAACCGAATTAGCCAAGAGAAAACTAAAAATAATAATGAGTAATTTTTGCATATTAAATATATTTTGTGATGAAGCAAATTTACTACCATAAGTAATTATATAGAAAGACAAATGTCCTATAATGAAATTTCTCTACGAAGTCGGCTCAAATGCCTTGTTGTTATACCCAAATAACTTGCTAAATATTTAAGTGGTATGAGCTTAATGTAATAAGAATGATGTTCAATAAGTGATGAATAGCGCTGTTTTGCTGAATGTTTTTGAAATGAAACTAATCTTTGTTCCATTTCGACATATTGCATTTCTGTCAAATATCTTCCAACTTTTTGCCATTCCAGACTGCTTTTGTATAGCATTTCCAAATCACTTCGTTTTAATACCCACAAATCTGTATCTACTACTGCTTGTATGTTTTCTTCTGTTGGTTTTTGTGTTATGTAGCTTGAAAATGCTGACATTAATTGGTTTTCAAAAGTTATACAATTGGTAATTTCATTGCCTTTGTCCGTTATATAATAAGACCGCAAAATTCCTGATTTTATTAATACTATTTCATTACAAATATTACCTTCTTGTATGAGAAATTTTCCTTTTTTTATATTCAATGATATTGGCAAGCCTTCTATTTTTTGAATGTCATTAGCTGAAAGCAACTGTAAAGATTTAAAAAACTGTATCATATTGGATTTTTATAAATTAATCAATAGTAGGTTGGTGGACTATTTTCAATTAGGCTGTATAACTTAATATTTAAAAGTCTCTATAGCATGAAGGACATCGGTTTGGAGCTTTATGATGCTGAGGTATTTAGCGAAAAATATCAAATTAGCACTTCTATTGAAAATTGCAAAAATATCTCTCACGATACCCTTTAACCCAACTTTTGGAAAACCATTGTTAGTGGGTAGTTGTTCTTATGTTATTAGTTTTATAGGATTATTTTAGTTGTTCTATAACTTGTTTTACGGCAATTGCGTTTGGTGTAGGAGTGAAGTCAAAATAGTCATTAAACTTTTTGCTGTCAAAGTAATAATCGCGGTCGTATTGATAATTCATCTCTGCTATTTCTTTCATAAGCGGCACAAAAAATCCAAGTGCTTTAACCAACCAATTAGGTAAAGTAGTATAATTGTTTTTTGCATTCATAGCAGAAGAAAAAAGATTTATCCATTCTTCACCTGTTATTTTTTGGGTATCGGTCGGTAAATTCCAAATTTGATTATAAGCAGCAGAAGTGTTGCCTAGCATAGCTGTTCCTTTCGCAAGGTCAGGAACATAACCCATAGAGTGAATATATTTTGCATTACAAAACCATTGCGACTTTTTTCCTTTGACAATATTGTCGTATACAAGATTCATTAAAATACTATTGGCTCTTGCTGTTCCACCAAAAAAATCTGGTGCTCTTGCAATAATTGCCTCTAAATTGTTTTTGTCAATACTTTTTAAAATAAGCCTGTCAACTTCTGCTTTAATTTCACCTTTTTTACTAATTGGGCTTATTGGCGAATTTTCTGTTATATGTTTTATATTGTCCCCTCCAATAGCATAAACATTATCGAAATAGACCAGTTTGGAATTATGTACTAAGCACGCAGATATAACGTTTTGCATAAAAGGTATCCAATTTTCTTTCCATACTTTTGTTTTGTATGGAAAACCGATTGCTACATAAGTAATTTTTGAGCCTTCAATTGCTTTGAATATATCTTCTTTTTTTGTTAAATCTGCAGAATACAAAGTATCTGTGAGGTTGACCTTTTGGGGATTCCTACTTACTAACTTTATTTCTGAAGTATAGTCCTTAAGAGACTTGGCAAGTTCAACACCAATTGAGCCACCTGCTCCCAATATTGTTTGTTTCATATTTTATTAATCGTAATATATTGTTTATGTATCTTCCCTTTTTCGATGTCCGTTAACTTTTATAAATGCTCAAAATTATACGATTAAATTTTAAAAATAAATAGAGCATAATTATGCAAATTTTAATAAAATTAAATACTTTATTTTACAACTAATTATCGAAAATTAACATTACCTATCGAAAATTGTCATTATTTTCATATTTCTACGAAAAACCGAGAATTTTCTGGCTTAATATTGTAAATCAGAATAAAAATCTCCATTAAATTGCTTTAATTTTATGTTTTTGAAGATTGATTTAAAAAATGAAAGTTGTATATCAAGTGAAACTTTTAACTGTTGTTTTTTATTTATGGAAACATTCCACTATTCGAGCAATGTAAACCGTGTTATAAATTACTTTATATAAGGGTTCAAAATTCATGTTTAATTATTTCCACAATTATCACCAAAAAAAACAAGTGTATTTTTTGTTTGCTGTGCCACAAAATGAGTAATACCATCAACTTCATTATTTTGAATATGATATTGATTTAAATAAAACGAATACAGCATTGTAGCCACAAAATAGCATACTAAAAACTTTAACAAGAAAGTAAAAAACACCTTGTGCTGCTGAAATATGTTTTTAGGAATTGTGTTCATTTTGTGTTTTGATAATAATTTAGTGCTTGGCGAGGTTGCGGACTTCGGAACGAATTTTTTTCTAATAAAGGTAAAATTTCTTGCGAAAAGTAAACGTGAATTTACTACAAAATTCGCAATCTTGGCAAACAAATGTCGGTGGCAGGCTTAATTTTTTTCTGCATTATAATCTTCAAATAAATTTGTTTGATTTTTTTCTGCTTCTTTAATTTGTCTGCGCTTTCTTCCTTCATTTGTTTCGATAGGTTTTTCATTCTCAAAGTAATGATTTACAACCATTACATCATAACCAATAGTTTTCTCCAGACCTTCATTGTCAATTTTGCGTCTAATTTGTAAAACACAATTTATTGACGAACCATTTTTAAATTCGATTTCAGCATTTTGAACTAATGTTTTAAATTCATTAGATTGCATATTGAAAATTATGGGTTCGCTTTTAAAATATCCCATCCATTTATATTTTCCTTTTTTTAGTACCGGAGAAATTATTTCTATTTCTGCGGTTTCAAGAATAATTGGTTCTAAATCGTCTGAAACTAAAATGAATTTCTTGAAATCATTTTTTAAAACAGTTTTTTCAGAAATACTTACTTTATCTTTATCTGTAACAGCAAAAGAAACTTTTTCAACTTTTGAATCTGAATCTAATGTTTCGTAAAAGTTAGATTTTCTTTTTTTAATTGAACTATTTGTTTCAAGATTACTATTTCTTTTTGCAGCTTCATCTTTTAATTTGTCAATTTCAAGTTTTAGCTTTTCTTTCTGCATTTCATTCAACTCTTTATCTTCAAAAATTTTGTCAATTAGCTTTTCTGTAACTTTTGTAATTGGAGTAGTCAATAAAACTGTTAATAAGACAACAATTATTGATGTAGTTATTGTTGCTGATTTGTTTTCCTCTTTTGAAACAATTGTAAACCATTTTCTTAATCCACCCTCTGCGGTTGGTTCAGTTTCAATATTTATTTTTAGAGAATAAATATTAGCAATCTCTTTAATGATTGATAAGACTTCAAATTCACATCTATTCTCAACAACTGCATTCATTACATGTGATTGATTTTTGAGCCAATAATGAATTTCTAAAACATTTTTAATTTCAATAATATCTTGATTCGTCTCTTTCATAAATGTTCTTTTTTAGACATTATCGTCCAGGCCTTTTAGCAGAATTTTAAACTATTATTTCTTGAGCGTGCAATCTGATTATGTTATCAACATCAAGTAAATTTCTGTCTTCATAAAATTTAGTATGTTCTTCATAAGTTAACCATCTAGAACCTATCATTTTAGAGTTAAATAATTCGTCAAATATTTTGTATGAAATATTTCTTCCTTTTACATTTTCTTTGCTGAGTGATTTTTCATTTTCCATTATTTTTTTCACTTCGCAAATTGGAATATGCAATCCAGTACTTACCATTTTACTGTCTGAACTTTGTAATTTACTTGTTGGCCTTAAAAAGGCGGAACAATACGGTAATCTATATTTTTTTGCTGATTTGCTTCCTTCTGTACTGCTACAAAATCCAGAACGACATAAATTTTTTTCCATTTTATCGATTTGAGCATCTAAACTTCCTGCTTTAAAATTTAAACTTTTATTATTCCAAGTTTTATATTGCATATGTAAAAATCTAACATAACCACTTTTAGTATCCAGATGTTCATAAATTAAATCCGCACCTAAAATATTTTCTGCATTATCAGGATGTAAAAGTCGAATTCTTAAAACGTTATTATTGTCTAATTTATAATCGATAAATTCTTCTCTTTCATATATTTTATTTCGAATTTTTAAGTCTTCTCTCTCTGCTATATAAACATCTCTATTTAAGATTTTATGTTCAGAAATTTTTCTAGGTTGAAAATATTCAATAGCATTTTTATAATCTCTAATTCTTTTATTTAAAAATCTTTTATTTCCTTTATTTAAGGCAATATTATTTAATTCGTTTAGATCTTTTTGAATTAGGTCTATCGGATTAATCTCCATACTTTCAGTTGATTGAGCATCCGCCAATTCTTTATAATATTTCACCCAATCATTTTCATTTTTTCTATCCATAAGTACTGTAACCGAATCGTATATCTCTGGATTCAAATCCTGAATTAAATCTAAAGTTTGTTCATATGAAATTGGTTGATTTAGTTTTTTTGAAATACTTACAACTTCTCTTAGTGCATTTACTAATTGAAAAGCAATATCTCTTCGGTCATTTTCTTCGAATTTTGTGTCTGAAAAATAATTCATGTTTTTTAATTTTTTTGCAATTTTTTGGTAAATTTCTATAAACTTATTTAGATGCTAAGTATTTTAGTTTAGTTGAGCAAAGCTATACCCATTTTGATGTATATGCTCAAAATTATCCTGTAGAAATATAAAAACACTGAACATTCTTAAGCAATTTTTCATAAAAATAAATACTTTGTTTTATAAGTACTATACGAAAATTGATATTACCAATCGAAAATTGGTATTATTTTTATATTTCTACGATAAACCTTGTATTTTCTAGATTAACAATCAGTTTTATTGATAATCTCAAATTTAAAACTAATATTATAAAGAGGGAAACTTATTTTTGTAGAATGATTTCTACAGAAGTAAAGAAGTAACATTTAATTGAAAAACGAATTAAACACTTTTTAGGATGGTTCATATAAAATAAAATTACAAATAGTTACGAATTGATTTGAATCGATTTACAACTATTTGTAACTATTCGCATTGATTTATATTGATTTTCAATCTGGTTTCTTCTTTTGTTTTTTGTTGTTGTTTACATGAATTAGTGTATATGACAAAATTCCTCCTATTACTAACATTAAAAAAAGTGGCTTCCAATTGTTTTTTACATAATTGTCAAATAATTTTGTTGGAGAATTTGGCTGAGTTGGAATATCATGGTTTACTTGTTCATTAAATAATTTAGTTGGCAAATTTTCATAACCACCTTCAAAACTCATTTTT
>JBEIDK010000037.1:0-23362 GCA_040383485.1 Flavobacteriales bacterium | reverse complement strand
GGCTTGAGATTACACATAGGAAAACGATATGTGTTTAAGCATAACGATGTTGAAGATTGTGATAAGCAATTAGCAAGAGCCACCAAACTAGCAGCAGAAACAGGAGGCGCAATTCTATTAATTACTGAAGGTGTTTTTGGAATGCGTGGAGACCAAGGCAAATTAAAAGAAATTGTAGAATTAAAGAAAAAATATAATTTCAGATTATTGGTTGACGATGCGCATGGTATAGGCACTATGGGTGCTACAGGAGGCGGAACTGGTGAAGAGCAAGGTTGTCAGGATGGAATTGATATTTATTTTGGAACCTTTGCCAAATCTTTTGCCTTGATAGGCGGTTTTATAAGTAGCGACGAACAAGTTGTTGAATACTTAAGATACAATATGCGCTCCCAAATTTTTGCTAAAAGTTTACCGTTAACTTTAGTTGTTGGAGCATTGAAGCGCTTAGAATTGATGCGCAAACATCCTGAACTGAAAGCTAATTTGTGGAAAATAACTAATGCTTTACAAAGTGGATTGGTTGAAGCCGGTTTTAATATTGGTGAAACTAATAGTCCTGTAACGCCTGTTTACATGAATGGTTCAATTCCAGAAGCTACAAATTTGATCATTGACTTACGTGAAAATTACGACATATTTTGTTCGATGGTAGTTTATCCGGTAGTGCCAAAGGGAATGATAATTTTGAGGTTAATTCCTACCGCAGTGCATACCATGGAGGACGTAAAATATACCATTGAATCTTTCTCGAAAATAGTTGATAAACTAAAGTCAGGACAATACATGTCAGAAAAAATTGGAGCTGTATAGCCTCGAATATAATGAATAAAAAAGCCCGAAAATATTTTCGGGCTTTTTTATTATAGTTCAGTTAATCTTCCATATGTTTCGGGTCTTCTATCTCTAAAAAATTGCCAAGTGCTTCTTACCTCATCTATCATGTCTAAATCAAATTCTGCAATCAATAATTCATCATTATCTTCACTGGCTGTTGCAAATATTTGTCCACGAGGATCAACAAAATATGATGTTCCATAAAACTTACCTAAATTCCATGGCTTCTCAACCCCTACCCTATTTATACATCCCATAAAATATCCATTTGCAGCAGCATGAGCAGGCTGTTCTAATTTCCATAAATATTGCGACAAGCCGGCTACCGTTGCAGATGGATTGTAAACTATTTCGGCACCATTTAATCCTAATATTCTTGCACCATCAGGAAAGTGTCTATCATAACAAATGTAAACACCTATTTTTGCATACCTAGTCTGAAAAACTGGGTAACCTAAATTACCTGGTTTAAAAAAGAATTTTTCCCAAAAACCAGTTGTATGCGGTATGTGATTTTTTCGGTATTTACCAAGGTAAGTTCCGTCAGCATCAATAACAGCAGCGGTATTGTAAAGTACACCAGGTTGTTCTTGCTCATATATTGGAACAATGATTACCATTTGATACTTCTTTGCATATTCGGCTATGCGCTCTGTTGTAGGACCAGGAACCGATTCTGCACTTTTATACCACTCTTTATCTTGTCCTGGACAGAAATATGGAGTATTAAAAATTTCTTGTAAGCATAATATTTGTACACCTTTTTTTCCAGCTTCTTCAATGTATGGAATATGTTTTTGTATCATTGCCTCACAAATTTCGGAAATGGTACCTTCACCTTCAGTCATTGGCAAACTCATTTGTATTAAGCCAGATTTTACTTTCCTTGCCATAATATTTAATATTAAGATTTCTGTAAATGTAAAAATATTTTAACGTTACGAATTATAAAAAGATATGACCCAACTAACAATTAAAGCTGCCAATTTACTCTCATATCTATTTCATCCAGTTTTTATACCAACCTACATGCTGTTTTTTATTTTAAATAGCAATGCTTTTTATATGGTTCCTATTCCAAGCGCAATTGCAAAGTACGTTTATGGTTTAGTAATTTGTTTTACTATTTTAATTCCAATATCATTTAGCTTATATTTAAAAAAAACTGGCGCTATCACATCTTTAAAAATGGATGATAAAAGTGAAAGGAATGTACCATTTTTATTTACGACGGCATGTTATTTCGGTGTTTATTATGTAATGAGTAAAACCAATTTGACTATGTTACTAAACATAATGATTCTTGGTGCTATAATTAGTATGATTTTGCTTTTAATATTAAATTTTTATTCAAAAATTTCAGCACATACAGTTGGTATTGGAGGTGCTTTAGGAACCATTTTGTGTATTCATCAATTTTTAAACATAAATCTTTTCACTTATATTTTATTAGCCATATTATTGTGCGGTATTGTTGGTAGCGCCAGATTAGTTTTACAGGCACATAGCCGTAAACAAATATATTGGGGTTTTGCAATTGGTATTATGGGCCAATTAATTATTTTCTCGGTTTATAAATACATCGTTTTTTAGAGATATTATATGATAAAATTAGTTACAATAATTGGCGCAAGGCCTCAGATTATAAAGGCTGCAGCAATTAGCAGAGCAATAAGAAATAGCTTTAGCAATTCAATTGAAGAAATCATTGTTCATACTGGCCAACATTATGATGCAAATATGAGTGACGTTTTTTTTGAAGAAATGCAAATTTCAAAACCAAAATATAACCTTAACGTAGGTAGTTTAAGCCATGCCAAACAAACAGCAGCAATGCTCATCGGTATTGAAGATATTTTGGCAAATGAAAAACCAAATGCACTTTTAGTTTACGGTGATACAAATTCTACTTTAGCAGGAGCAATTGCTGCAAGCAAAATTCATATACCTGTTTTACACATTGAAGCTGGTTTACGTTCTTTTAACAAGGCTATGCCAGAAGAAATTAATAGAATAGTAACAGACCATACTTCAACAATGCTTTTTTGTCCAACTGGCACTGCAATTAAAAACTTAATAAATGAAGGTTTTAATGTAAATGAATCATACCAAAATAATGCAAACATTGATAATCCTCAAACCTATTATTGTGGTGATGTGATGTATGACAATACTTTATTTTTTTCAGAAATTGCTGAAAAAGAAAATTATCTTTTCGAGAAATTAAATATTGATAAAAGCAATTACATATTAGCCACTATTCACCGCCCTAGTAATACAGATGATGAAATAAGGTTGACAAATATTTTTGAATCTTTTTTTGAAGTTGCAAATAAACATAATACAAAAATTATTTTGCCGCTTCATCCAAGAACGGCTTCATTACTTGTAAGTAAATTATCAGCAAACCTCATTTCAGATATAAAGAAAAACGATAAAATAATTTTACTTGAACCGCTTTCTTTTTTACAAATGCTTTTGTTTGAAAAGAACGCTAAATTAATAATGACTGATAGCGGAGGAGTTCAGAAAGAAGCTTATTTTTTAAACAAACCCGCAGTAGTATTGCGTTCAGAAACTGAATGGGTAGAAATAGTAGAACAAGGTGCAGCTAAGATTGTGAATGCTGATAAAAATTTAATACTTAAAGCCGTTGATGAATTTTTAGGTAATAGTGTGATTAACTATCCAAACTTATTTGGTGATGGAAATAGCTCAGAATTTATTTGTAAAAAAATAATTGAGAACCTATAATCATTAATTCTCAATTATTTTTTAGTCCATATTTCGTTATAAATCCAATAAGTTCATTAAACCTTCAAATCTCTCGTTCAAACTATCATCTTGAATACTCTCATGAAAGGAAGCTTTAACGATATAATTGAAACGTTCAAATGTTTGAATTACAGCCGACAAATCTGTTCTATTAATTTTCAACGTTACTTCAAGCTTGGTTGAATCAATGGGTGATGAAATGTATAAACTTAAAATCTTACAATCATTACTTTCTACAATTCTAGCAATTTCAGAGAGTGAATAATCATTGATGTTTAATTCTAGAACTAGCAGCCCACCTGGCTCTTTAATTGAAGCCATATTTGCTAACTCACCCAACAGCTTTGATAACGGAATAATTCCTAAGTATTTATCATTTTCATCGAGCACCGGAACCAATGTTAACTTAAGGGTTGAGATAACTTTAAGTACATCATAAAAATGCTGGTAATCGCGTACGTAAGGATTATTAAGTGCTAATGAGTGAGCACCGATAGGCTCATGAGGATTGTTTAAATCTAAGACATCTGACTCTGAAATCAAACCTAAAAACTCGGTATGATTTACAATAGGAAGGTGCGTTACATGAAATTCATCCATCCATGCAAGTGCTTTCATACCAGTGTCTGAGGTTTTTAGTGGTGGTATGTCATCACTAATTAAATCACGAGCTAAAAATAGATGAGGTTTTTCAATTACAGTTTCAAGTTCCATGGCAATTATTTTTTTGAATTAATACTAAATAAAAAAATATTACTATTTGTTATAACGCACAAGTTCAATAATTATTCCAACAATTCTATTAAATTATTTTAGATACTTCAAATAATTAATCAATAATCTTCTTAACATGTTGTAAACATTAGTATTTTAAAAGCATTTTAATATTTAATACTAAACGTTAATATTGCAAAAATAAACGATGAATGATTAAGTTGAGTGTTAACATAAACAAAGTTGCAACAATTAGAAATGCAAGAGGAAACAATATTCCTAACCTTACTAAATTTGCTATTGATTGCGAAAAGTTTGGTGCCGATGGCATAACAGTGCATCCAAGACCTGATGGGCGACATATAAGATATGATGATGTTTTCGATTTAAAAAAAGTAGTAAAAACAGAATTCAATATTGAAGGCTATCCAGAAAAAAATTTTATTGACATGGTGCTAAAGGTAAAGCCTGAACAGGTAACCTTAGTACCCGACCCTCCAGGTGTTTTAACATCAAATGCTGGTTGGGACACAAAAACAAACTTGAGTTTTTTAAAGGAAGTAATTACAGAATTCAATAATTCAAAAATAAGAACTTCAATTTTTGTAGACACAAATTTTGTAAATATTGAAAATGCAGTTGCTACTGGAACCAGCAGAATTGAATTATATACTGAGCCTTACGCTCATAACTTCAGCATTAATAAAGAAAATGCTATTGCTCCATTTAAAGCTGCTGCAATTATTGCAAAAGAGTTAGGTTTAGGTGTTAATGCTGGTCATGATTTGAACCAAGAAAATTTAGAATTCTTTGCCTCACAAATTCCTTTCTTAAGCGAAGTTTCAATTGGGCATGCTATAATAAGCGATGCTTTGTATTTAGGAATTGAAAACGTAATTGGCATATATAAACGCAAGCTTAATTGGGCAGTCTAACGCATCAACAATTAAAATTATTTAAAAAATTTACAACATTCCTCTATTCTTATCATTGGTTTGAATATTTCATTTAGATTTGCACACTAATAATATAATAAAACAAATCATGGCTTTTGAACTACCTAAATTAACTTACGATTACAAGGCGTTAGAACCGCATATTGATGCGCTTACAATGGAAATACATCATTCTAAACATCATAATGCTTATGTAACAAACTTAAACAATGCAACTGCCGGAACAGATGCTGAAAAAATGAGTATAGAAGATATTTGTAAAAATATTTCAAAATACCCAATGCCTGTTCGTAACAATGGTGGTGGTCATTTTAACCACAGTATGTTTTGGACTATCATAGGTCCAAATGCTGGAGGAGCTCCATCAGGTGAATTAGCTGATGCTATAAATTCTGCCTTTGGTAGTTTTGAAAAAATGAAAGAAGAGTTTACGAAAGCTGCCACAACAAGATTTGGTAGTGGCTGGGCTTGGCTTATTAAGCATGAGGGTAAGTTGGTTATTTCATCAACACCAAATCAAGATAATCCTTTAATGGATATTGCTGAAGTGAAAGGAACTCCAATATTAGGTTTAGATGTTTGGGAACATGCATATTATTTGCATTATCAAAACCGTAGACCAGATTATATAAATGCATTCTGGAACGTTATAAATTGGTCAGAAGTAACTAGACGATTTAAGGCTTAATAAAAAAAGGTCGGACAAAATTGTCCGACCTTTTTTTATGTTTTTTTATTGCTATTGTAAGCTTAACATTTCAAGTATAATTTTTAAATCTTGTTCACTCTCAAATGGAAGAATTATTTTTCCTTTACCGCTCTTGGCAATTGATAGCTGAACATCAGCACTAAAAAATTCTTTTAAGTTATTTTCAATTGTTTTATGTTCGTTATTTAATGATGGAACAGAACCTTGCTTTTTTTGTTCTCGCATCTCATCTTTAATATTCTTTACAGTTTTCGGCTTTTCTCCACGTGCTAATTCTTCGGCACCTCTAACACTAAGTTCATTTTCAGTTATTATTTTATATAATTCTAATTGCCTCTCTTTATCACCCGCATTAATTAGTGTTCTAGCGTGCCCCATAGTAATGATACCGTCACGAATACCCATTTGTATTGCAGCTGGCAACTTCAATAATCTTAAATAATTTGTAACAGTACTTCTTTGCTTTGCTACCTTTTCACTTAACTGCTCTTGCGTTAAATTACATTCATCAATTAATCTTTGATAACTGATAGCAACTTCAATTGCATCAAGGTTTTCGCGTTGAATATTTTCAACTAATGCCATTTCTAGCATTGATTGATCATTGGCTATTCTGATGTATGCTGGAATTTGCTTTAATCCTGCCAATTGGCTTGCCCTGAACCTTCGTTCACCAGAAATTAATTGATACTTATCATAACCTAACTTACGAACTGTAACAGGTTGAATAATGCCATGTTCTTTAATTGATAAACTTAATTCATTTAAAGCTTCTTCCTCAAAATGGGTTCTAGGTTGAAATGGGTTTGCTTCAATTTGACTAATATCCAACAATGGTATTGTGCCCGCCAAAGTGTTATTGGCCGCTAAAGGAGATTTAGTAGTTGTAATGTCGGTTTCGCCATTCTCAAGCAATGCGCTAAGTCCGCGTCCTAATGCTTTCTTTTTTGTAGTGTTTGCAGTACTCATTCTTCTATGTCAGTTTCAATATATTTTTCATTTTCATTCATCTTAGTAAGTCCATTTTTTTGTAAAATTTCTCTTGCTAGGTTTAAATAATTTATAGCGCCTTTTGATGACGCATCGTGCATTATTATTGTTTGTCCAAAACTAGGAGCCTCTCCTAACTTAGTATTACGCTGTATAATGGTGTCAAAGACCATTTGCTGAAAATGTGTTTTCACTTCTTCAACAACTTGATTCGACAGCCTTAATCTCAAATCATACATAGTTAAAAGAATACCTTCTATTTCTAATTCGGTATTTAGCCTAGTTTGTACAATCTTTATGGTGTTCAATAATTTTCCCAAACCTTCTAATGCAAAATATTCACATTGAACAGGTATAATAACACTATCAGATGCACATAATGCATTTATTGTTACAAGTCCTAATGATGGCGAACAATCGATAATTATAAACTCATAATCATCTTTGATTTTATGCAAAGCGTGACGCATCATTTGTTCACGATTAGGCAAATTAATCAATTCAATCTCAGCTCCAACCAAATCTATGTGTGCAGGAAGCAAGTCTAAATTTGGAGTGCTTGTTTGCAAAATAATATTTTTAGGATTTTCATCATTAATGATGCATTCATAAATTCCTATTTTTATATTACGTGGGTCGAAACCTACACCAGATGTTGAATTGGCTTGCGGATCAGCATCAATTAGTAATGTTTTATGTTCAAGTACAGCTAAACTAGCCGCTAGGTTAATTGCAGTAGTTGTTTTTCCTACTCCACCTTTCTGATTTGCTATTGATATTATTTTTCCCATTCTAACTTTAAATGCAGTATTTATTATTTGAAAGTTTTTGTTTCTCCAATTTCGAATAAGTTTAATTCTTTGCCTTGATTATTAAACTTTGTTGTAGCTAACTCCTTGTCAATTTTTATGTAATCGAAAGTATCATAATGCATACCTATAATTTTGTTACACCTTATGAATTCTGATGCAATAATTGCATTATCAGCACTCATTGTAAAGTTATCTCCAATTGGCAAAAAGGCAAAATCTATTTCTCTAAATTCACCGATTAATTTCATATCATAAGTTAATGCAGTATCGCCGGCATAATAAAAATTACCAACATTACTTTCAATAACAAAGCCCATAGCAGTTCCTCCATAAGTGCCGTCGGGCAAGCTATTGCTATGTATTGCCGAAACACATTTTACATTACCAAAGTCAAAGCTCCATTTACCTCCTATATTCATGGGGTGAGTGTTTTCTAATCCTTTATCTTGTAACCAATTAATTATTTCCCATGTACTTACAACCTTTGCACCACTTTTTTGTGCAATTTCAATGCAATCGTCAATATGGTCTGTGTGACCGTGAGAAATAAGTATATAGTCAGGATTAATTGTTGCAATATTTATTTTTGATGCTAAAGGATTTTGCTTTATGTAAGGATCAAACAATACCTTTTTATTATTGAGTGTTACCTCAAAACAAGAATGTCCGTAATATGTGATGTCAATATTCATCTTTTTTAATAAAATGTAAAAATATTTATTCGTTATTGTTTAAAAAAGCTATAACGATTGAATAAATCCTTTTTTTAGAAAGGAATGCGAAAGTAAGTTTTTTACTATTTGTAATGTTGAAAAGTTGTTAACAGAGCACATTATCTTTTGAATTTAAGCAAGTTAGAATATTTGAGATATTTATTCGCAATTATCTTAATAAAACTACTTTGCCATAACTTGTTTGGTATCTATTAAAAACATCTTCATAATAGAAAATATAAGAATAAACTCCATTAGGACAAACATCGTTTTTAGAAGTGCCATCCCAGCCAATATTTTTATCTTCTGTATTAAATATTTGGATACCCCACCGATTATAAACTGAGAAATTGAATTTTCGGACACCTATCATTACGGGTAAAAAATCATCGTTACTTCCATCATTATTAGGAGTAAAGGCGTTTGGAATCCAAATTCTAAATTCTGGTACAACATAAAGTACTTTTTTAAGTGTATCAGTACATCCATCAGCACTATAAACAACTTGTGTAATGGTGTAATAACCTGTGTCTGTAAATGTTTTCTGTATGTTGCACTGCGCATATATGGTACCATCACTTAATATTAATTTACATGCTACCCTTTGTTGTGAAGAGTCGGTTATGTTTATGGTAGGATTAAAAATTGACACTTGTAAACTATCGATGCCTAGGCCGGGAATTGGTTTAGGAGTAAAGGTAAATGAGCCAGGATAACTTAATGTCAATGTATCCTTGCATCCAGTTTTTGTAATGATGGTTAGGTTAACATTATAAGTACCTTCATTTGTATATATGTGAGTGGGATTGGCTGTAAAACTTGAATCTCCATCGCCAAATGACCAAAAATAGGTTAATGGCGTTTCTGCATATGATGTATCTTTAAATGAGATGCTTGCAGGTAAACATGGTTCTACCGATAATAATTCAAATCCAATTTGAGGCCTGTTATAAATTCTTACTGAGTCGGTGTAACTTTTTACACATCCATTTTCTTCAACAGTTACTGTTACAGGAAAAAAACCAACCGAATTGTAAGTTACATTTGCAACATCTTGCTGTATAGATGAATTAGGGCTTGCATTAACACCAAAATTCCAACTAAAGTCAGCTACTGAAGAGAAAACGCCAGCTGCATAAAAATTGAAAGAATTGGCATCAATACACTGATTTACATAGTTAGAGTCATTAAATGGATAAATGGTTGGTGCAAACAAAGGATAAACCCAAAAAGGAATTAAAGTAGTATCACTACATCCAAAATTATTTGAAGCAATTAGTTGTATGCTATAAATGCCTGTATCAGGGTATATATATGATGGTTGAGCTAAATTAGAAATATCTATGTTAATGTTTGAAACTCCAAAATCCCAAAAATAATTGTCGGCGCTTGTACTAAGGTTGTCAAAATCAATTTGGTTCCCAACGCAATATCTATTGGCATCTCCGATGATTGCTCTAGGCTTAGGCAATAATTCTAACGTAACATCAGTAGTATCTGTACAACCAAATTGTGAAACTACAATTTGTAATTTATGTAAAGTATCAATAGTAAAATGAATACCTGTTGGAGTTGGCAAATTTATTGATTGTGGCACTGCAAATTGACCAAAATTCCAAGAATAATTTGCACTTGGATCAACGGATCCTCCCAATGAAAAGTTATATGAATTATTGTCTAAACATTGACTTGGAGGAGCTACATAAACAGGGTCTAACAAAGGCGATACTTGAAACGTTGAATACGCTGTATCATAACAATTACCAGCTGGGTTATATGCTATTAAACTTACTGTATATGAACCAGGAGCAGGATATGTATAGGTTACTGTTTGCTGAATAGAAGTGTCGGTATTAGTTGTTAAGTCCCCAAAATTCCAAATGTAATTGGTACTATTTACACTTGTATTGTCAAAAAAAACGCTAAGTCCGGTGCAAAAAGACTGTTGAGCAGGAATTGATGCAATGGCATTATTACATGGTAAAATATTAAATTGAAAATCGCGTCTTGTTTCACCAATATATACACCATTGCGATATTCAGAAACCTTTACTCCTATTACGAACTGGCCAAATTGTGTGGGAGTGCCTGTAATTTGTCCGGTAGTTGGATTTATGGTTAATTGTGGGTTAGATGTAATTTGATTTGTTGAACTAAAACCTGATGACCAACTTACCGTACCATAAGGTGGATCAGAGGGAGGATCAGGTGCAGGAGCAATATTATCGGCACCGCTATATGGGTCGCAAAATGAATATACCAAAACGTCGCCATCTGGGTCAGTTGCAGAATGGTCGTAATCAAAAGGAGTATTAATGCATAAAAAAATTGGTGGTAGAGTGTTGAAATAAGCAGCATTATTTATAACAGAGGTACTTGGGTCTATGTGTGTTAAGTATGTGGCTCCTGTTTGGTCTGGCACATTAATATTAACAATAGAACTATTTCTGCAACAACGCTGATAAACAATATCGTAACCACCTGAAATAGGAGGCAGTGTAATATCTGTTTCATAAATTGCTTCCTCAACACAAACGTTGCCTGGAGGTACAATGCAGGGTGCCAATATAGGATCATTTACAGGAGTAGAACCAGGAAACTGAATATACCTCACATATTGTAAGTTACTATTGTTGAAAATACCTAAAGGCAATAAAGTATCATATTGTGCACCATTTTGAGCAAAACAATCACGGTAAAGCTTTAGCCTTATTCTATAAACGTCATTACCTAAATAGGAATATGTTATTTCTCCACCTACTATATGAAATGCTTTTGAACATTGGTAGGTAGAAAATAATAAAAATAATATGAGAATTAATTTTCTCAAGTTTCGTTTTAAGGTTTTGAAAAATAAAGATATTTAAAAAATCTTCATATAAAATAATCAATACTCCAATTAATACGTATGTTTTATTAAAATGGGTTTAATGCTTTCTTTAAATTAAAAAAAACAAGATATATAAAGAAATAATACTCAGACATTAAATCAATAATTATTTGGCTTAACTATTTTTGAATTTAAAAAAAAATTGAATTAGGTTTGAAAAAAATTGAAAACTATGCCAATTTATCGTTTTAGGGTTCAGAAAGAAGACCACGAAGATTCATACAGAGATATTGATATTAAACCTACTCAGAGTTTTGAGGAATTTGTAATTTGCTTTCAAGAAGCAATTAAATTTGATGGTACTGCTGTTCCTCATTTTTTTTCTAGCGATATTGCATGGCGCAAAGGAGAAGAAGTTACTCCTTTTATAACAACTAAATCAGGAGAAACATTTCCTACTGAAATTGCCGATTTTGTAGATGATCCGCACCAAAGATTTTTACTTTATTTAGACACTAATGGTTTGGTAAAGTTATTCCATATGGAATTAATTAAAATTATTAAAGACGAAACACCAGGAGTATTTTACCCGAATTGTGCTAAAGAAGTTGGTAAACCACCACGTCAATACAAAAAAGTAATACTCCCTGCGCAAGCTGCAGTTGATGAAGAAGACATTAAACTATCTAATAAATTTTTTGAAGATATAGATACTGATGACTCCGAAGCTTATGTGGCTGAAGAGGTAATTGATGGATTGGATGAATCAGACGAAGTAGAGATAAAAGAAAGTTTTGGTGAAGAAGGAGAAGAAGAAGAAAATGAAAATGAAGAAGGCGAAGCTGATTTTGATCCAAGCTGTGGAGAAGAACATTCTGAAGATTTGTAAATAAAATCTCTTCTTATTTCTATACGTCTTATTGATTTTACACAGCTGATTTGAGGCTGTCTCAAAAGCCCGTTTTGTCATGCTGAATTTATTTCGGCATTTCTGCAAGTTGCTACTTTATTTATTTAAAGATTGCGGATTTTGCGATATGATTAGCAAAATGGCGCCGCAATAACAAAAAATTATTACTTTTGAGACAGCCTCATTTATATAATACATCAGCGATTTTCTATTCAATTGTCTTTTATACATTATTGAAAAAACTTTCAACCTTTTTATTGTTGAAATCTTTCACAGAATAATTATCATTAATGACCACTTGGTTATATTTTTGAACTTCTAAATTTTAACGATACAGATTTTAAGACAATGACTGAAATTTTTGATGATTCAATAAATGATGGAGCTTCTCAGGACGATGTGCAAGGAATAACGCATGTAGATGGCCTTTTTAAAAATTGGTTTCTTGACTATGCTTCATATGTTATTCTAGAGCGTGCTGTGCCATATATTGAGGATGGATTAAAGCCTGTGCAACGAAGAATTTTGCACAGCATGGACGATTTAGAAGATGGTCGTTATAATAAGGTTGCAAATATTATTGGCCATTGCATGAAATATCATCCACATGGCGATGCTAGTATTGGTGATGCCTTAGTAGCGTTAGGGCAAAAAGATTTGCTCATTGATATGCAAGGTAATTGGGGTAATATACTAACTGGTGACGACGCTGCCGCTGCTCGTTATATTGAAGCACGACTCAGTAAATTTGCACTAGAGGTTGTTTTTAATCCTAAAATTACAAATTGGCAAGCAAGTTATGATGGCCGTAATCGCGAACCAGTAACACTTCCAATGAAATTTCCATTGCTACTTGCTCATGGCGTTGAAGGTATTGCAGTTGGATTGGCTTGCAAAATGTTACCACATAATTTCAACGAATTAATTGACGCAAGCATCGACATTCTTAGAGGCAAACGAACTAATATATTACCAGACTTTCAAACAGGTGGTTTGATTGATGTAAGCAATTACAACGATGGTCTGCGTGGTGGACGAATTAGATGCCGAGCTAAAATTTCGCAAAATGATAAAAAACAATTAGTAATTACTGAAATTCCTTTCGGAACAACTACTTCGGCACTTATTGATACTATAGTAACTGCCAATGAAAAAGAAAAAATTAAGGTTAAGAAAATTGAAGACAACACTGCCGAAAATGTAGAAATCATTATCAATTTACCTCCAGGTATTTCTCCTGACAAAACAATTGATGCCTTATATGCCTTCACAGATTGTGAAGTATCTATTGCACCAAATGCTTGTGTTATTGAAAATGAAAAACCTCGTTTTGTAGGTGTGAATGAAATTTTAAAAATTTCAACTTTCCATACACTAAACTTATTAAAGTTAGAGTTAGAAGTTGAGAAAAAGGAACTAGAAGAAGCATATTTTTTCTCTTCTCTTGAAAAGTTATTTATTAAAGATGAAATGTACATTGAGTTTAAGAATTATGCTGATAAGGCAACATTATTCTCATACCTCGACAAACGATTCACCAAATACAAAAAGCAACTCATCAGAGATATTGTAGATGAAGATTTTGAGAAGTTAACTCAAATTCCGATGATTCGTATTACTCGTTTCGATAGTGATAAGGCCGACGAAAAAATGCTACGTCTTGATGAACAAATTAAGGAGAAAGCACATAACCTAGCTAACCTAACGGACTTTGCAATTGAATATTTTAAAAATTTAAAAAAGAAATACGGCAAAGGACGTGAACGCAAAACAGAGATAAAAACCTTTGATACCATTGTTGCAACTAGCGTTGCCATGGCAAATGAAAAACTTTATGTAAACAGAACTGAAGGATTTGCAGGATTTGGTAACGCAATGAAGAAAGATGAATATATTGGAGACTGCTCTACACTTGACGATATGGTAGTTTTTAGAGAAGATGGCAGTATGACTGTTAGTAAGGTTTCCGAAAAATCATTCATAGGTAAGGATGTATTACACATAGCGGTGTTTAAGAAAAATGATGAGCGCACGGTGTACAATATGATTTACCAAGACGGACCAAAAGGAAGTGTGATGATGAAACGTTTTAGTGTAACAGGTGTAACGCGTGATAAAGCATATGATTTGACAAGAGGAAACAAGGGAAGCAAAGTTTTGTATTTCACTGCCAATCCGAATGGTGAAGCCGAAAGTTTAACAATACATTTAAAACCATTGCCTAACCTTAAAAAATTAATGTTCGATATTGACTTTGCTGACCTTGCAGTTAAAGGTAGAGCATCACAAGGAAATATTGTAACTAAATATCCTGTAAAAAAAATAATTCTTAAAGAAAAAGGTGCATCAACACTTGGGGCCAGAATGATTTGGTTTGATGAACATGTAAATAGGCTCAACGTAGATGGAAGAGGAACTTATTTGGGCGATTTTGCTGGTGATGACAAAATATTAGTTATCACTCAAAGTGGCCATTATCGTTTGCAAACCTTCGAACTTTCGAACCATTTTGATGAGGACATCATTATTATTGAAAAATTCAAACCAGAAACTATTGTTAGTGCCGTTTATTTTGATGCTGAAAAAAAGGAACATTTTGTAAAACGTTTTTTAATTGAAACCACCGATAAGAAAACACTTTTTATTGGCGAAACAGATGGTTCATATTTAGAAATAGCTACAACCCATAAGACGCCTATTATTGATGTTAATTATGCCAAGGTAAAAGGTGTTGAGCCTACACCAGAAACTTTTAATTTGGTTGATTTTATTGCTGTAAAAGGTATGAAGGCAAAAGGAAATAGACTTAGTACCAACAAGGTAAAAGAAATTAGTTTGCAAGAGCTTCCCGCTGAAGAAAAGGAAGTTGAAAAGTTTTATGAAACTGACCCAAAGAATAAAATTGAAATTGATTTTGAAAGACTAAAACAAATAAAAGATAAACTCGATGATATGGAGCAAATGAGTATTGAGTTTGAATAAAAGCTAACAAGTACAAGCTATTGTATCACATTAACTTTAAAAAGCTTAAATCACAAATTACTTCACACCAATGTTATTAGAAAATTGGCACATCTTAATTAAATGCTTGTACTAATCAAATTATTTCATTTTATACCTTAATATTTATTCTTCATCAATTATTTTCGTTTTATAAAATTGTAATATCTGATATCAAGACTATTAAGTTAGATTAAACCCAGATTCCGCAGTAGAAATTCTATTACAACTCAAAACCACTAACGCGTAATATGGGTTAAACTAATTGCTTCATAATTGAACATTTTTTGAAAGAGTATGTTATACAAATTATGAATTTATCACCTGTAGAAAAAGACCGCATTATAGAAATGGCTTGGGAAGATAGAACTCCATTCGAGGCAATAAAATTTCAGTTTGGATTGCCTGAGAGTGAAGTTATTAAACTAATGAGAAGCGAATTGAAAAAAAATAGTTTTAACCTATGGCGAAAACGTGTAAATTCAGGAGTTAGCCAAAAACACGCTGCTAAACGCAATCAAGAAATATCTAGGTTTAAATGTAAACTTCAAAGAACAATTACATCAAATAAAATAAGTAAAAGATAACGCAATAATGAAAAATATATTAATAATTGGTGCCACCAAAGGAATTGGCTTAGCAACTGCTCAAATTTTAAAACACGAAAACAATTTATATACTGTTTCAAGAAACAGTTCAGAAGAAAGTCAGCGTGAAAATCATTTTGTACTAGATGTTACCAAAGACAATTTAGATGCACTTAACAATTTACCAAATGAGCTTCATGGAATTGTTTATTGCCCGGGAAGTATTAACCTGAAAGGATTTAATAGACTTACGATAGAAGATTTTCTGAATGATTTTAATCAAAATGTGGTTGGTGCCATTAAGACAATACAATTTTGTTTGCCACGATTAAAAAATGCAAAAAATGCAAGTATTGTTTTGTATAGTACTGTTGCTGTTGGTACCGGTATGAATTTTCATAGTTCGGTGGCTACTTCGAAAGCAGCGGTTGAAGGTCTTGCAAAATCTTTGGCAGCTGAATTTGCAGGCTCAAATATTAGAGTTAATGTAATTGCTCCATCTTTAACCAATACTCCTTTAGCTGCAGCATTATTAAGTACTCCCGAAAAAATTGAAGCCTCTAATAAACGTCATCCATTGCAAAGAATTGGTACTGCAGAAGATATTGCAGAAATGACTGCTTTTCTGCTTTCTGATAAAGCTACATGGATTACTGGTCAAGTAATGCATGTTGATGGAGGTATGGGTACATTAAAATAATAGTAACCATAATTTATAAACTAAGTTGTAGATATTTATTTGCATTCGCATTTCAAATAAATATCTTCGCAACATGAGTACTTTAATGACTGAACGCAAAGTTCGAATTCTGTTTTTTGTATTAGGCTTAACTGTTGGTATTATTTTGGGTGCAACTGTTGTTCGCGTTTATTCGGATAAAGTAAATGCAGAAACTAGCGTATCGAAGAATTTTGTAAGCCGATTATTCGGGAATATAATTGGGTTGGTATATAAACCAAAACAAGCCAAAATAGATACATTACCAATAGTAACTTCACAAAACAATGTTACTTATAATTCTGCTAACGATACCACAAGCGATGGAACAGAATCTAATGTAGATGAAAATTCTAAAAATTTAAATCCTAACGACAGCATTCAGGAACCATCTAAATTAGAGAAAAGTGAAGAAAATATTGTAGTACTTTCTGATAAATTAATTGCAAGTACTCGCCTGCAAATTATTGAAAGTGAATCTACAATTATCCTTAACAAAAAAGACAGTGCTTTAGTTAAGGGTGGCAAAAGTAATACACAAAAACAAGTAAGTATTTATGCCATTGAGTTTTGGCAATCACCTCTAAACTATAGGGGTTACAAAACACAGAAAAATAAAATAGTGCTATACGGTATTGATAAGGAAGAACCTTTGAAACTGTTGAGGATTAATGAAAAGTTATACTTAAAATTTCAAAATCAATACTCCATAATAGATAACCGAAGCGACTTTCATAGTTTTGAAAAAGTACAAGACCAACAAATTATTTCACAGCTTAATGCACTGAAGTAATTTTTTCACACAATTAATAAATCATTAAATTTTAGTTTGAATCTAATAATAATATAATTGTGTATGTTATTTCTAGAAAATAATTAACGCATGTTGAAATAATAAATGAAATTAATAATTATAAGTGTCGCGTTTACTCGTAGTTTGTTCCCATAATAATATTGTATGTTGCGCATAGTCGCCGACTATGTACTGTTAAACATTTACCAAACATTCTGTTACAATTACACAGAAGCTTCAATTACGCAAAACCAAAAAAATAATTATCAAAATCCTATTCAATTTTTCGCATTTCAATTATTTTTAAGTTTTATAAGCATGCTGTTTCAATGGTATTAATCTATACATTCTGTTTCAATTGCACAGAAGCTCCAATTTCGCAGAATTGTCAATTCGAAACCAGCTTTGCTGCTCATGAACGGCGTAGCCCACATCAATACCAACAAACAATTAAATAAATTGATAATACCAAAAGGTAAAAAACAATAATGAATAAATTGGCACTTAGCGCGGTGCAGGCAATTAGACTACAATGAACTGGGGTATTTTTTATACTATATCCTAACTCCGATAACACAAATGTCATCTACTTGTTCATTATTTCTCTTCCAATTTTCAATTGTATAATCCACAATTTTTTTTTGTTCTTCCATTGTTTTAGTGGTTATGCTTTGGAACATTTTTTTCATTTGAGCTGCCATAAATTTTTTATTCTTTTCACCACCAAACTGGTCTTGATACCCATCGGTAAATATGTAGATAGAATCCCCTTGATTTATGTTTATTGAATGTGTCGTAAATGGTGTTGGATTTTCAGTTTTACCTATTGATTGTTTATTTGGTTTTACTTCCTCAATCATATTTGAATCTTTTCTAATTATCCACAAAGGATTATTTGCACCAGACCATTGCAACCTCACCCCCAGCCCTTCTAAATTTTGAGAGGGGAGAGAAAGTGCACATAAAGAAATATCCATACCATCCTTTCTTTCTTTTTCGCTTTTTACAAAAGTTTCAATTACCAATTCACGTACTTTATCTAAAATTAATCCAGGGGTTGTAATTCCAAATTCATTTACAACCCTATTAAGTGCGTTGCTACAAACCATGCTTACCATTGCACCAGGTACTCCATGCCCAGTGCAATCAGCAGCAGCAAATAATATTGTATTTGCTTTTTCGATGTTCACTGTTTCAAACCAATAAAAATCGCCTGCAACAATGTCCTTAGGTTTATACAATATAAAACTATCCTTTAGGCGTTCTTTAATAGTTTGCAAAGGTGGTAAAATTGCATCTTGTAATCCTTTAGCGTAAATAATGGATTCTGTTATTTCTTTATTCTTTTTTTCAACTACTTTTTTCTGTTGTTCAATTATTCCTTTTGCTTTTCTATTTACTTGTAAGCTCCTGTAAATTACAAAAAGAAATAACAACAGAATAACCAATGCCAATGCCACAGAATAAATTATATTGTTTTTCGATTTTATTTTTCTATCGTTTTCTTTTTTAATTAGTTTTTCATTTTGATTACGAATTTCATTTTGATAATCACGTTGTATTTTATCAACACGTTTTACTACATCTAAATTTTCTATACTTTCTTTCATTTCACTATAAAGTATATACATATCCAAAGCTTTACTATGCAAATTCATTTGCTGGTATATGCCAAAAAGAGAATGGGCTGCATTTTTAATATCATTTTTCGAATTGGTTTGTTTTGCTATTGTCAAGCTTTTTTCTGATGATTCTTTTGCCTTTATTAGGTTATTGTCGCTTAGTTGAATGTTTCCTATAATTGCCAAACAATTAGAAACAATGTTATCATCCTTAATTTCTTTTCCAATTTTTAGTGCATCATTATAATTTAATAGTGCATCAAACAACTCGTTATTTAATTGTGCAACATTACCTTTTAATACCAAACAATAGGCAACTTTTGCTCTGTTATTATTTTCTGTGGCTATGTTTATTGCCTCATCTAACTTATTGTTTATAGCTGTGAGGTTGCCTTGTTCAATTTCTAATTCACACTGCTTTATAATCGTATTTATTACTAATGTCTTGTTGTTTATTTTTTGTGCAATTTCAAGTGCTTCATTATATTTTTTTTTTGCTTCTGAATAATTTTTTAGTTGAGTTAACAAATCTCCAATACCAATTAAACTAAACGATTCAAGTTGCAAGTTTTTTGCATGTTTACTTAATGCAATTGATTTTTGAAAATTTTCTAATGCTAATGGTATATTGTCTTGCATCCTATTTAAATCAGCCATTGCACGATAAACATCCGCTTGAATGCTAACTAAATTGTTTTGTGTGGCAATTTGCAATGAAGTGTTAAAACATTGAACTGCTTTTTCAAATTCCTTATTGTTTTGGTTGGCAATTCCTAAATTTAAATATGCTGCTGCTTTGCGTTTGGGTTCGTTTAGCTTCGTTGCAAGTTTAATAGCATTATTGTAATACTTTATTGCATTTTCAATCTTATATTGCAGTCGGTTTACTTCTCCCAACCACAATATACATTGCAATTGAATTGTTTCTTGATTTTGATTGATTGAATTATTTAATGAAATAGTTAATAAACTATCGGCGGTTTTCAAATTCTTGATTCGCAAATTATATAAACCCAATTTACTGCGTGAATCATTTATTCCATATTCATAATGTAATTGAATACTTAAAAATAAAGCTTCGTTTGCCAACAAATAAGTTGCTTTTCCAAAAGTATATTCAGCAAGGGTATTGATGAGGTTAATACATTCCTTATCAGACTTAGATACCTCAATTAATTTTATTAATGAATCACATTCGGGTGTTACAGCAATTGCATTGTTTAAAACACTATCAACGCTACTACTTAATAGTATTGTTTTTTTATTGCCACAATTTGAAAAAATTATAGTTATCACAAATAATAACAACCATAATTTTATCAACGAAAGGATGAGTTTTATCATCTATTGCTTTTTTAGAGGTGGCAATAATAACTTCATTTCTTTGTATGCCACATCGTTTACTATGGTTTTGCTTATATCAATATCTGCATAATTTTCGGCAACTAACTGATTTACGTTTCTATATCGTGTTTTTGCCTTTGGGTGGTCGCTAAAATTATTGTCTAATAAAGTATTTACAATTTTTGCCGATATTACATCGCCCACCGAAATTAAAGGATTAGCATAGCTGTATCTATCTTTCGCCACCATCCAAGTGTTTGTTGCCGATTTTAGTTCATTCATTTTATTTATGTCGGATGAAAGGGTCATAAATTTTTCCCACACTGCTGCAGCTTCCAATGGGTTGTAACCTGCCTCTTGCATGTAATTTAAACCAACCCTATCGGCTTGTTCTTCATTACTTTTATTAAAGTTGTTGTCAATAATACCTTTTACACTTGTAATAATATTACCAAATGCAGCTTGTGTTTGTGGTGGTAATTTTGCAATTAATTCTTGTGCTTTTGCAAGTTCTTTAGTTGCATTTGAAATTAATTCATTGCCTGCAGTAAGATTGCTAAATAATGGACCCAAAATATCTTTCGCATCAGATGCTTTTTGTTGCAAAGCCTTATCTTTTTCTTGCTTTTCAAAACGTTCGGCGGCATGTTTATGCGTGCAATGCGCTACCTCATGTCCTAATACTGCGGCTAATTGTGCTTCGTTTTCCAACATGTGCAAAATGCCTGAATTTACAATAACTAATCCGTTTGGCATTGTGTTTATGTTCGGTATTGGATTATCAACCACTATAAATTTAAAATTCAATTTTTCAGGTACATCACTTGGTATTTCTTTTTGGTAACCAGGTACTATTTTATTGCCAATACTATTTACATATGCCTGTAATTTTTGATTTTCCACTATTGCAAATTCCATTTCGCCAAACTTTAACTTACCAGTTGTTATGCTATCGTTTAATTTTTTCACATCACCTGTGGTGGCAGTTTGTTTCATCAACGAACTTGAAAAATCGGCATTCATGCTTGTGCGCAACTTCATATCAGTATTGCCAAAATTGTCGGGTTTCAATGTTGCTTTACTTGCGTACACTAAACCATCGGGGCGGTGTTCCCCATCAGCTTCAATGTAATACCCTGGTGTTATTTCGGCAAAACTTTTAAAACTTTGATTTTTCAATTCATTCTTTCCTACAATTTTCACATTCTCATCTAATTTCACTTTGTATCCATCAATTACAGCGTAGTTTTTTTCAGGAACGTAGCGTTCTAATTTACCGTTTACATTTACTTTCGAACCGGTTTTTGTACTCGTAATTGTAATACCACTTACTACTGTTTTGTAACCTTGTTTTGACGACTCAATGCTAATTTCATTACCCGGTTTTAGGTTTTCTACTTTATCAGGCTCACCTTTTTTGTTCGTTATTTTTGTGTCGGCAGTTATAGGGTATTCCTTAATAAAATTGCTTTCATCCTCTAATAAATCCAACTTTATTTTTTGATACGGTGCCTTGCACTCAATAACTTTTGCACGACTTTTTGTTACTTGTGTTTGGGCTAACAAAATGTTTTGACAGCTTATTAAAACTGCAATAATTATACTTTTTTTCATGTGTTAATATTTATTTTTGCTGTGTTTTTATGCTCAATTTTTATTTTTTTTTTAAGTTTTACCTCTTTACTTTTCTTTTTATCACGTTACCAATAGCCCGCTTTATATCCTATCCATCTATACCTAATGTTCTATTTAGCATTCCAAGCAATTCCAAAATTGAAATAAGAAATACCATACCCAAGTTCGGCATAGGCAGCTAAGTTTTTTAGAAGGTAGAATCTTGAACCAACAAAAAAGGTAGATTTAAGACTAAAAAAACTACCTGTTGCACTATAAATTCCGTCATAGAAACGCATGTTTAAACTAAGCATATATCCCGCATAAGGGTCCCAACGTTTTATTTGTTTAAATTTTACTAAGTGAAATGCGGTGCGCCCACCAAGTACAAAGTAAGTCCAGTTTTGGTCGTATTTACTTGTTTTTATATCAAACCCTTCTCGGTATGTTTTCCAGCCTACGTAACCACCTTTTGTTAGAAAACCATATTTGTCAAGTAAATTAAACTTCTGTTTATTTTCCCAAATAAATGTCCATGCAAGTTTCGATTTATCATAATTAATTTTTCGGCCAAACGAACTACCGATACCACGCCCAATGCTTAAAACACCATTTTTTGTAAAAAATGTTCCTTCACCTTTCTCAACTAATTTTGCACCTGCTTCATTTGCCATTCGCGATGCTTCTGATGGTTTTTTAATGGATGTTACGTGCCATTTGTAGTTGACTTTTTCAGCAATAATTTCAATTTCTTCGCCCACTTTAAACTCTTCGGGTTTTAGTAAGTTGCCGCTGTGGTCGGTTATTTTGGTGTCATCATTTATTGGCAGTTCGCCCACATCTTCATAGCTGCTCTTGTTCATCTGCACTTTTATTTTGTTGTAGGGTGCGGCAAACTCAACAATTTTTCCGTTGCCTTCTATTTTTTGTTGTTGGGCAAAAACAACGTTTGCTATAAAAAGTAATAACAGCATGCTTGTTAATTTCATTTTGGAGTTTTTTTTTTAATTTTTTTTATTTAATTTTTTTTTGAAAGCAAATGTTAAAAACATTTTTTAAATTTTGCGTTTGTTGTTAAAAATTTAATATTGGTTTGTTTATGCCTTAATCCACCATTGAGCGCAGTCTCCGCGACTAAGCTCCGTTAAACATTTTTCTCCAGAAAAATAATTTAATAATTAACTCCGTTGAGGGCTTTGCCGTTCCTTTTCAAAACAAAGTATTTAATTATTTTTAAGTATTTCAAACATAATATTTAATAGTATTTTTTGTCAATTATAAATTAACTATTAACGCAGCTTCTGCGTAATTGAAGCAGAATGTGTCTTGGAGACTATGCAGAACAACAAACTATGATTAACTCAGTATTTAGTTTTGTCAGTTTAGAAACTGACTTTTAGCGGTGTGTAGTCTTGTAGACTACGCTCAACGGGGGGAT
>JBEIDK010000036.1:0-23380 GCA_040383485.1 Flavobacteriales bacterium | reverse complement strand
CGTAATTTGTGTAGACATAAATCAAGAAAAGGTAACAAAAATGCAATCTGGCATTGTTCCAATTTACGAACCTCATCTTGATGTACTTTTTCATAGAAATATTGAGGCTGGTAGATTAAAGTTCACAACCAATTTATCCGAGGCTATTGAAAAAGCTAAAATTATTTTTCTTGCTTTGCCCACACCTCCAGGAGAAGATGGTAGCGCAGACCTAAGCTATATAATTGGAGTAGCTAAAGATTTAGGTAAAATAATAAAAGATTATAAAGTTATTGTCGATAAAAGTACCGTACCAGTGGGCACTGCAGAAAAGGTAAGACTTGCTGTTTTAGAAACAATGCCCAAGGATAGTCCTGTGGAGTTTGATGTAGTTAGTAATCCTGAATTTTTGCGTGAAGGATTTGCAGTTGATGATTTTTTAAAGCCTGACCGTGTTGTTATTGGCACATCTTCTCCTAAAGCAAAAAAGTTGATGGAAGAACTTTATCGACCTTATGTAAGAAGTGGAAATCCAATTATATTTATGGATGAAAAATCTGCTGAGCTTACTAAGTATGCTGCAAATGCATTTTTAGCTACCAAAATTACCTTTATGAATGAGATTGCTAATTTGTGCGAATTGGTTGGCGCAGATGTTGACTCTGTAAGAATTGGAATTGGTAGTGATGACAGAATTGGTAAACGATTCTTATTCCCTGGCATTGGTTACGGAGGCAGTTGCTTTCCGAAAGATGTTCAGGCATTATCAAAATCGGCAAGTGAAGTAAACTACAATTTTAAAATTTTAGATGCCGTAATGACGGTGAATGAAAAACAGAAAACAATTATTATTCCTAAAATATTAAAACATTTCAATCATAATTTACAAAATAAAAAAGTTGCCTTATGGGGCTTGTCTTTTAAACCTGATACAGATGACATTAGAGAAGCACCTGCATTATATTTAATTGAAGCATTAACAAGCGCTGGGGCATCAATAACGGCTCATGATCCTGAAGGAATGGAAAATGTTGAGCGTTTAATTGGTAGTAAAATAAACTATACCAAAAATATGTACGACGCTCTTATTGAAGCCGACTTCTTAATTATTGCTACCGAGTGGAGTGTTTTCAGAACTCCAGATTTTGAAAAGGTAGCTTCGCTTATGAAGAATAAAATAATTTTTGATGGTCGAAATTTATATGATTTAGCACAAATGCGTGAACTAGGTTTTCATTATGAATGTATTGGAAGAGATGCTGTAAGAATGTAATTTAACCCAGATTACGTGTTAGAGGTTCGTAGTGAAAGGCCAAAGCGCAATAAAATATGAACTTTTACGATTAAATCATATTGTATATATGATGCATGAGTAAAAGTTGTTTACATCATATTTTGAAGGGATTTTGCGTTGTAATAGAATTTCTAATGCGTGTTCTAGGTTTAATATTCATAAAAATAAAAAACCTGCAATCAATGATTGCAGGTTTTTTATTTTTATTGTTATGATTGATTGATTACAAAATTTTATTTATTAATCACTAATCTTGATTGTAAAATATTAGAATTTAAATCTGAATAAATAACATTGTAATAACCAGATGTAAGTTTTGTAACATCTAATGTAGTTTGTAATGATGAAATTTTTTCATTCAGAACAACTTTCCCTAAAACATCAATTATACTAATTGTTCCATTAGCATTGTTAATTCCAGTAAACTGAATATTTAACAAATTATTTGCTGGGTTAGGAAAAACGCTCAGCTGAACATCGTTTTCATTATAATCTTCTAAACCAGTGATGTTACCAGAGGTGGTGAAAAAATGTTTAAATTCGCAACCAAAGTCATGACGATAAGTACCAGTATAAGTATATCCTTTCATTGGAATATTAGAAGAGTTTCCTAATTTTTTTACTGTAAAGTTTCCTGCTGTTACAGAAGAACCTTGATATGGCCACCACCATAAACCGTCGCAACCTGTATCTGTAATAGTCAATTTATAAAATCCATCTTTTGCAAAAGAAACTGTATCAGTATATTGTGTACTCACTGCACAATTTGTACGTTTGGCATAAACATTCCCATCAAGGTCTGTAATCTGCCAACTTGTTTCTGCTATTCCAGAATTTAAGATACTTCCAACACCCAAATTATTTGTTTTCATAGCTATTACTACCTTGGTAGGCCATTTAGGTGCTACCACAAATTTTGTTTTAAAAGTATTGTTTGTAGCATCAGCATCGGTAACACCATTAACCGTTGCAACCTTAACTTCAAACTGAAACAACCCATTAGTAATTGAATCTAATGACATGTTCATTAAGGTATTTAGAGGAGCTAGACGAATTGTAGTTTCTGCTGCTGGGTTTAAGGTACCATTCCAAGTATATTCTGACACTGCAGAATCTTTAACATTATATTGAAATTTTATTGCAGAAATAACAGTACCTCCTGTATTTTTCACTTTTATTATAGGATAATGTCCTGCAGGATTCTCTCTGTAATAATTTTCATCATTGGTTGGTGCAACAACATCTTCAATTGAAGCATCTAATGTTTTATTGAATGAATCGTAATAAATTACTTGACCACTAATGTCATAACCACCTGTGTTAGTATTACTAGCCGATGGAGTATTTACATAACTTTCAAAATTTAAATCTAAACTAAATGGAGTTGAAGGGGCGGTACCATTAATAACATGTCTAAGTTCGTCAACTGTTGAACCAGGACACCAATTAGACCTATTATAAATCCATGTTCCTCCTTGTGGTGATAAATGATTTACTCCACAGTCATTCCTCCAAATATTATGTTGTGCAATTTGAGCACCATCCTTAAGTAAAAAATAATCATGCCCAGCATCAATAGTATTAAACTCGCAGCATTGAGATGTTGCATCTGATCCATGACCAGAAATTCCTAATTTGAATTCAGTGGCATCTGTTCCTGCTGGAGGAGTTAAAGTTTTAGCAACTACATTATTATCAATCGGACTATTTGCGTCGCCATATTGAAAATATCCTGCCCAAACTTTGTTTATGCCTAATACATTTCTTGGAGGAACACCTTCAATAAATGCAAACTTTATGTTAGCCGTAAAACCACCAGAGTAGCCAGAATAATGAATTCGAACGGTAGCAGTATTTTTTAAATAATTAGCATAATCTGTTACATCAAAGTTGTAACGTTGTTTCCATGTTGGTCCAAACCTTGGTGCACCTGTAGTGGCATAAGGTGTAATAAACCTGCTTATTTCTAGGGTGTCTAGGTCAGTTAAAACATAATTAGTAACTGTGTAATCCCATTGATGACAATATTGTGTTCCTGGAGGGCAATTATATTGACCTAAAGTAAAAACCATAATAATTTTTCTATAAGTAACAGAGCCGTTAGGAAACACAACAGAGGTATCGAAATTATTATACCAATCTAATTGAACATTATTTGCTTGAACCCAAGTTGTATCGCCAGGTGCAGCTTTGGATGTAGCAATTCCAGAAAATAAAATTATTAGTAAAAATAATTTAGTGAAGCGTAAAATTTTATTCATGTTATTATATTTAATTTACTCAAATGTATAATAAACATTTATAATTAAAATTGAATTTACTTTTTTTTATTACTATATAATTTTTGTTTAATTTTCTAATTATAATTAAATCATAGAATGAACGAATTGAATACGCAATTATTATTTATTAACCTCGATTCATTCATTAAATCATTCAATAAAGTTCAGTCTAAACAGAAAATAAAAAATACAAATTTTGAATTAGATAATGTCGGAAATTATTTTGGATATTCTATTCTGAGATGATTGATATTCACCAATTTTCTTTTGAAAATCTTCTTTAAATCATTTACGTCTTTAAAGGTTATTGGTGAATTTACAAATTGATTTTCCGCTATTTGATGATCAATAATTTTATCAACTAAACTACCTATACTTTCAATATCAATCACCTTTAAACTGCGTGAAGCAGCTTCTACACTATCTGCCATCATTAATACAGCTGTTTCTTTTGAGAAAGGAATTGGCCCAGGATATTGAAAAAGGGTTTCATCTACTTCCTCTTCTAAATCCTCATTTCGTTTATATGCTTTAAAAAAATACTCCGCTTTAGTACTTCCATGATGGGTTCTAATAAAATCAACAATTGGTTCAGGTAAATTATATTCCTTTGCTAGCTTAATGCCTTGCTTAACATGGCTTACAATTATGGTTGCGCTCTCAGCAGGACTTAATTCAGAATGGGGATTCATTTCTGAATATTGATTTTCGATGAAATAATTAGGATTATTTATTTTTCCAATATCGTGGTATAATGCACCTACACGAACCAACATTGATGACCCGCCAATTTTGATTATTGCTTCTTCTGCAAGGTTTGCAACCTGAATGGAGTGTTGAAATGTACCTGGAGCTTTTAATCCTAGTTCACGTAATAATGGTGAATTAATATCCGCAAGTTCCAAAAGTGAAATGTCTGAAATAAATCCAAACATTTTTTCGAAAAGAAAAATTAACGGGTATGCAAGCAATGTTAAACCGGCACTTATAGCAAAACTCTCTAGATAAATAAAATTAAAATTATTGAATTTGCCCTCTCTTATTAATTCAATTCCAAGGTATGTAAAACTATATGCTAAGAAAATTACAAGAACAGAAATAAATAAACGAATTCTATTTTTTAAATCTACAACACTAAAAATTGCAAAAATTCCTCCAATAATTTGTATAAATATAAACTCAAAAGGATTAGGAGAAATAAGTCCAAGCATTAGCATTGTAGCTAAATGTGCGAATAATGCTGTCCTAGTATCCAAAAATGCTCTTACTAATACAGGCAATAAACAAAATGGCAACATGTAAATACTTAAAATATTGAACTTATAACTGATGCTTGCCATTGCTGAAATAAGGGTTATCGAGAACAGAATGAAAGTGAATTTATAGTTATCAGACAATACTTCAGGTCTGAAATTTGACAAGAAGAGGATAACCATCAAAATACAAATACCAGTAAGTAAAAATTGACCAGCCCATACATAATAATAGTTTGCTACACCGCCAACTTGCAACATATATTCTTTTTTTAATGAAGAAAGAACCTTATATCTTTCTTCATCAACCATATCACCTCTTGATAATATTCTTTGTCCTCGTTGCATCATATCTTTATTAGGAGATATGGTGCTTATTAAATTCTGCTCGACTTTTTTACTAGTTACGCTGTCATAAATTATATTCTGTTGCAAGTGGTTTTGTATGACATTTAAAATTAACTCCCTGTTAATTGTAGGATTCTCAATTAATTCATGATTAATTTTTTCAAAGGCTGTTTTAATTGTATAAAAATCTTTTAAAGCAACATTGCTTGCAACATTATTTTTAATAAAAAAAATACTATAATTTAATTGCTTATTTTCAATGTTAGTGTTAAGTTGTATAATACCTTTAGAATATATTTCATTAAGGATTTTATTAATAAATACTTCTTCATTTTTAACTGATTTACCTTTACTTTGACTCTTTAAATCTTTAATAATTTCCTGCTTTACTTTAAAAGTAATTGCTTTTTCCTCTTTAAAGTAATACTTAAAATCTTTTAATACATTTTGTTTCTCTATTTCAATTTCTGATTCACTTTTATTAATGGCAAAGTCAAAAGGTGCAATTAAATCCTCATGTAACCATGGTTTATTTTTCTGGAATTCATACTTAAACTTGCCCTCCTTAGGGAAAATATATACTATTATTGAAATAGATAACAGTGTCAAAAAAAGTCTATAAACTTTTTGATGCTGATTTCGAATATTGCTAATAAATGACACTTTCTATATTTTTTATTATAATTCAAAATAAAGATTTTTTTTGTTTCTAAACTTATTAATTAATATTTAATTTGAACATGAAACAATTTAGATTATGAATATTTAAAATTAAATCAATATTAATGTTTCATTTATTACATTCTAATAATAGGTTTGTATAAAATTATAAGTTATGAAGTATTCTTTATTAGTTGTAGGCATTTTTATTTTCATCAACCTTGGTTATTGTCAAACAAAATGGTTAAGCATGGATGATGCAATTCTTAAGGTTAAAACCACTCTTGCCCCTAAGAATTTAAAACAGATAAATTGGATTCCAAATTCTAATAAATTCTACTTTTTTAGTGATGACAATAGAATGGTTATTAAGGATTCGAAACTTAGCACTTCAACAGATTTTAATTTCTTTAAAAATGTAAATGCGTCACTCATAAAAAAAAACATAGACACCTTAAAAGATATTCCAGTAGTTACATTTATAAATGAAAACGTTTTTCGATTTGAAACAAAATTTAAGCAAATAGCTTTTTATTCAATAAAGGAAAGTAGTATCGAAGTAAAAAATGCAATAAATAACACCCTTGAAAATGCCGATTATTCTGATGGTTTCGAATACATTGCTTTTACAGATAAAAACAATCTAAGAATACTAACAGCTCTTAAAAACCAAACAACCTTCGGGCCTGGAGAGCAATGGACCGCTTCAGGAACAGTTTTCAATGTTACCAATGAGTCCAACGATAATATTTTAAATGGCTCTTCCAAGGTACATCGAAATGAGTTTGGAATTACTAAAGGAACTTTTTGGAGCCCCAAAAACAACATGATTGCTTTTTACAGAATGGACCAATCAATGGTTAATGATTATCCTATAATCGATTGGAATGAAATGCCTGCAAAAAACACGAACATCAAATATCCTATGTCTGGTGGTAAAAGTCATGAAGTAACTTTATCCATTTATAACCTTAATTCAAAAAAAACAATATCAATACAAACTGGTAAGCCCGCAGAACAATATTTAACTAACATTGCTTGGAGCCCAGACCAACAGCATATTTACATAGCAATTGTTAATCGAGAACAAAACCATTTATGGCTAAATTCTTATAGCACAACAACTGGTCTATTTGAAAAAACTCTTTTAGAGGAAATGGATGAAAAATATATTGAACCACAAACTGCAATGTTGTTTGTAAAAACTAATTCAAATCAATTTATTTGGCAAAGTAACCGCGATGGCTACAATCATATTTACCTATACGATTTAAACGGAAAATTATTAAAGCAACTTACAAAAGGGAAATTTGAAGTATTAAAAGTTTTAGGCTTCAATAATAATGGTGACAAATTATTTTATACAGCAAACGCAGAGAGTCCTATAAATAAAGACCTATACAGTGTATCCTTATCAAGTTCAAAATCGGTAAAATTATCGGAAGGAAATGGCACACACAGCATTAAATTATCTGATGATGGCAACTATTTTATTGATAATTTTAGTAGTACTACAATACCAAATAATGTTTTACTATGCGACGCTAGTAATGGAAAGGTGCTTCAAAAATTATTGATTGCAGAAAATCCACTTCAGAATTATAGGCTCGGAGAAATGTCAATTTTTAAAATTAAAAACGATAATAATGATGACTTATTTTGTAGGTTATATAAACCAGTTGACTTTGACAGTACAAAAAAATATCCTGCCATAGTATATTTATATAACGGTCCGCATGTACAAGTAATTAACAATTCTTGGCTGGGCGGAGCTGCTAATTTATGGTTTCAATATATGGCAGAACACGGATATGTTGTTTTTAGCATAGACGGTAGAGGTAGTGATAACAGAGGAAAAGCATTTGAACAAGCAATACATCGACAAATTGGAACACCCGAAATGGAAGACCAATTAGAAGGTGTTGATTATTTAAAATCTAAATCTTGGATAGATGCTACAAGGTTAGGAGTACATGGATGGAGCTATGGTGGATTTATGACTACCTCCTTGATGACAAGAAATCCTGATGTTTTTAAAGTTGCTGTAGCTGGCGGACCAGTAATAGATTGGAGTTTATACGAAATAATGTATACCGAAAGATATATGGATTCACCCTCAGAAAACCCAGAAGGCTATAAAGAAAATAATTTACTAAACCACATTGATAAGCTAAAAGGTAAATTAATGCTTATTCATGGCACTGACGATGATGTAGTTGTTTGGCAACATAGTATTGATTACATTAAAAAATGTATCGATAAAGGAAAGCAAGTTGACTATTTTGTATACCCTGGGCACCTCCATAATGTTTTAGGTAAAGACCGTGCGCACCTATTTCAAAAAATTACAGATTATTTTATGGAAAAGCTTTAGTTGATTAAAATTATTATTTGAATGAAAATTTTAAACTCAGAACAAATAAAAAATTGTGATAATTTTACTATTGAACATTTACCCATAGCTTCAATAGACTTAATGGAGAATGCCGCTCAAGCTTGTGTAATTGAAATTATAAAGGAAATAAACGTAAACAAAAGATTATTAATTTTTTGTGGCAAAGGAAATAATGGTGCCGACGGCCTAGCTATTGCAAGAATGCTAGAAGGCTACAAGTATCAGATTCAAGTTTTTATTATTGAACATGCTACTCAATCAAGTAGTAATTTTATAACCAACTTAAACAAGTTCAATGGTTTTATAAAACATATTAATTCTGAAAAAGATTTACCAAACATAAATTTAGAAACTGATATTTTAATTGACTGTATTTTAGGTAATGGTTTAAATAAACCTCTGATAGGCTTAATAAAAGATGTTGTTGAAGAACTTAATAAAGCTAAGGTCTATAAATATGCCGTAGATATACCTACAGGCTTATTCTCTAATCTTTTAATGGACGAATCTTTTCCTTGTTTAAAAGTAAATAAAACACTTACCTTTCAATGCCCAAAACTTAATTTTCTTTTTCAAGAAAACTATAAATTTACAGGTGATTTTATTGTACTTGATATTGGATGGCATAATGATGCTGAGCTAAACGAAAAAAGCAATTGTTACTATACTACTAAAACTGAGATTATTAAAATTTATACCCTTAGGAAAAAATTTGTCTCTAAATATGATTTCGGACATGCTTTAATAATTGCTGGTTCATATGGTAAAATTGGAGCAGCATTGCTTTCTACTAAAGCTTGCATTGCAAGTGGAGCCGGACTTACTACGGCATATATCCCTGATTGCGGTTATAATATTTTACAGTCATCGGCTCCAGAAGCAATGTGCATGACTGATACTAATTTCAAATGTATAACAGAAATACCAAACGTTCAAAATATTAATGCAATTGGCATAGGACCGGGTATCGGGTTAACTGAAAGCACAGAAAAAGCATTTGATGCATTCATGAGAATTAATAAAATTCAATTAGTGATTGATGCAGATGCAATAAACATGCTTGCAAAAAATCCTGGACTATTAAAACATTTATTGCCCAATACAATTCTTACCCCTCACTCCAGAGAGTTTGAAAGATTAACAAAACCAGTAAAAACAGAAGCTGAAAGATTACAGTTAGCTATCGATTTTGCAATAAAATATCAAGTTATTGTCGTATTAAAAGGAGCCTTCACTGCAATAGTTAATAGCAATGGCGATGTACATTTTAATTCTACAGGCAATTCATCTCTTTCTAAAGGTGGAAGTGGCGACACATTAACTGGTATTATTGTTTCATTATTAGCACAAAATTACACCCCAATAAATGCTGCTATACTTGGCGTTTATATTCATGGTAAAAGTGCAGACATTTGCATTAAAATCAAAGGAAAAGAGAGTGTCATTGCGAGTGACATCATAGCTAATTTAGGCGAAACGTTTCTTACATTATCCTAAACGATAATTTATTTAAATTCTTTATCATCTTAAAAATGCTGCAGAATAAAATATTATTGATTAAGAACTAAAATCAAATTATTATTATTGCATTGCAAAGAATTATAAAACATGAATATCACCATCCCTGATTTTAGTAAAACGCCTACCATTGACCAAACCATGGTTGAAGAACGTTGTGCACGTTTTCAAACTCGCAGTATTAAAAAAGAAACCAAGGTGCAAGGTTTGCACAAGGTTTTAAATATGATTGACCTTACAACCCTCGAAGGAAAAGACACCGAAGGAAAAGTAAAGCAAATGTGTTACAAAGCACAACACTTGCATGATGTATTGCCGGGGTTGCCAACTGTTGCTGCAGTATGTGTTTACCCTACAATGGTTGCTACCGCCAAAAAAGCATTAAAAGGTTCAAATGTGAAGGTGGCAAGTGTTGCAACTGGTTTTCCGAGCGGACAAACTACGCTAGCTATAAAAATTGCCGACACTAAATTTGCAGTTGAAAACGGTGCTGATGAAGTAGATATGGTAATTAGTCGTGGAGAATTTTTAAAAGGAAATTACGATTTTATTTTCGATGAAATAGCTACCATTAAAGAAGCTTGCGGTAAAGCACGACTAAAAGTTATTTTTGAAACTGGCGAAATATCAACGCTTGATAATGTGCGTAAAGCAAGTGATATAGCCATTTACGCTGGTGCAGATTTTATAAAAACATCAACAGGTAAAATTTCTCCGGCGGCTACCATGCCAGTAACACTGGTTATGCTTGAAGCAATTAGAGATTATTACTATGCCACTGGCACTATGGTAGGTATGAAACCTGCAGGAGGCATTAGCACTGCAAAATCTGCGCTTCATTATTTAGTAATGGTTAAGGAAACATTAGGTAATGCTTGGTTAAACAATGAATGGTTTAGGTTTGGTGCCAGCAGTTTAGCTAACGATGTATTAATGCAATTAATGAAGGAGGCAACAGGCGTTTACCAAAGCATGGATTATTTCTCTAAAGACTAATAAATTTTAATTTCAGAATAAGTACAAAAGATTAACTAAGTTATGTTCGATGCAGAATATTGGAATAATAGAATGCTTAAGAACGGACATACCGGACACGCTGAGCCATTTTATTACTGTTTTGACCAAGAGGCAAGAATCTTTGCTATTTCGCAAATCATAAGCGAATATTGTATCAATAAAGACTCTGCACTTGACTTTGGCTGCGGCAGTGGCGATTTTATTGAGCTTTTAAATAGTCATTTTAAAAATGTTTTTGCTTACGATATTTCAGATATACTTGTTAAAAAAGCGCAGTTGAAATTCAAAGATTCTGCCAGTAACATAACATCGACTTTAGATAAAATAAGAGAAGAACAAAAATTTGATTTGATTCTGACAGTTACCGTTCTGCAGAGTATAGCCTATTCCGAGTTAGAAAACACGTTAAATCTTTTTAAAGACAAAATTTCCGAAAATGGGATTGCTATATTAATGGAGTTTTTTGTAGAAGATAATTTAAAATTTGATGGTGATAAAGTAAATACTAAAGATTTCTTAGCCTTATTATCAAAAAACAATTTTGAAGTTATTGATAAGAAATATTTCTACAATCCTATTTTAATACCTTCAAAATCTTGGTTAAAATATAACAGCAATTTTATATTGAAAATTTTTAAGCCTATTAAAAGATTTGATTTCGTACAAAAATTATTTAAAAGGAAAGCACGAAAAATCATCCAATCTTATGCCGATGTTCTTTTGAAACAGCCGAATCAGTTTAAAATCTACATTTTAAAGAAAGCCTAATTAAAAAAGATATTAACGCTTTTAATAGTTTAATAGCTTCTATATTAGATAAAGGATTAAATTTATTTACTACCTAATAATCATTTAAAAACAAAAAAATAAGCACATAAACAATTGTAAAACAATAATTTAGCCTCAATGATTTAACTAAGCGCTTTTATAGATGAACTTAGTTTTATATGCTTAGTAAATTTAAATTAATAGTAGATTAGGTAAATGTGGTGTATTAAAAATGAAAATAATTGAAATATGGTTTGTTTAATAAAAAAATTATCGTGTTATTTGCAACCCGAAAATTAAAATTAGAATTTAATAAT
Organism: Flavobacteriales bacterium; assembly: GCA_040383485.1. Classification (GTDB taxonomy): domain Bacteria; phylum Bacteroidota; class Bacteroidia; order UBA4408; family UBA4408; genus JBEIDK01. The sequence goes on along the minus strand of JBEIDK010000036.1, from coordinate 11,549 downwards.
CAACGTAATGTCAAGAATTTGCGATTTAACAGGTAAGAAGGCAATAGTAGGAAACAAAGTTTCTTTTTCTAATAAGAAAACTAAAAGAAAATTTAATCCAAATTTGCAACTAAAGAAGTTTTATATTCCAGAAGAAGATATGTGGATAACATTAAAGGTTTGTACTTCTGTAATTAGAACAATCAACAAAAAAGGTATCTCAGCAGTTTTGCGTGATGCTGTTATAAAAGGACATATAGCATAATACTTAAAATAGGAAACAATGGCTAAAAAAGGAAATAGAATTCAAGTTATTTTAGAGTGTACAGAGCATAAGACATCTGGTATGCCTGGAACTTCACGCTATATTACAACAAAAAACAAGCGTAATACCCCTGATAGAATTGAAATTAAAAAATTCAATCCAATCATGAGAAAAATGACAGTTCACAAAGAAATTAAATAGTTTTCTTTAAATTAATTAATACACTAAAATTAAGAAGAAATGGCAAAGAAAGTTGTTGCAACACTAAAATCGGGTAAAGGAAATAACTTTACTAAAGTAATTAAAATGGTAAAATCACCTAAAACTGGTGCTTACGCATTTAAGGAAGAAATTGTTCATAATGACCATGTAAAAGATTTTTTAAGTAAATAGTAAATCTTTTAATTATAAAGTAAAAAGCCTTAATCAAATTTGATTAAGGCTTTTTACTTTCAATGATATCTTCAAAATACTTCCATAATGGTTCATTTGGTACCTTAGCCGTAATTTTTAAGGGTTCATTTTTTGTTGGGTGCATGAATTCAATTTCACGGGCATGTAAATGAATAGAAGCATCTTTATTACTTCGCGCAAAGCCATATTTTAAGTCTCCTTTTATGATACAACCAATTGTACTTAGTTGTACTCGAATTTGATGATGCCTACCCGTAAAAGGCATTACCTTTAAAAGAAAATACCCATCACTTTCAGCAATTAACTCATACTTCAACGTACATTCTAAATGGCCATCCTTTGGTATATGAGAAGCATAAGATTTATTTTGCTTTTCATTTTTTATGAGGTAATGGGTTAAGGTATCATACTCTTTTGGCGGCCTATTTTTTACTACAGCCCAATATGTTTTCTGAATTTGTCTTTTCTTGAACATTTCATTAATCCGTTCCATAGACTTAGATGTTCGTGCAAATAATAAAACACCACTCACTGGCCTATCAATGCGGTGAACAGTACCTAAAAAAACCTCTCCAGGCTTATCGTATTTTTCTTTAATGTACTTTTTTACTATTTCAGAAAGAGGCTCGTCACCCGTCTTATCTGCTTGTACAATTTCTGATGGTGCTTTATTTATAGCAATAATATGATTGTCCTCGTAAATGACTTGCATTTTAAAATAAATTTAGGCTATAATTTTTTTAATTGTCCTAAGTATTAATTTGAAATCCGTAATAAGGCCTTGATTCTTGATATACTTCAAATTCAAATCTAATTTATGAGGCATAATAGTATTGATGTAAAGTAGTTCGGGTTCATTTGAATTTCCTAATAACTCATTTTCATTAGAATACTCAATAGATGCGTAATCTGTAATGCCTGGCTTTACTTGCAGCACTTGCATTTGTGTATCGGTATACTTGTCTACATATTTTCTAACCTCAGGCCTAGGACCAACAAAACTCATTGTTCCAAAAAGAACATTTAATAATTGAGGTAACTCATCTATCTTATATTTGCGCAAATAAAATCCAACTCGTGTTATTCTACTATCCCTCATTCCTATGGTAATTAAACCCTTCTTATCACTATCAATATACATAGTTCTAAATTTGTATAATTTAAAATCAATGTTCTTTAGCCCTACCCTACTCTGCAAGTAAAAGATTCCTCCTCTTGACTCAAGCATGATTATTAAAGAAATGATAATAAAGAAAGGTGCGAGAATAAGCAATCCTATTATTGAGAATAGAATATCGAATAACCTCTTAGCAAACATTATTGTTTACGTCTAATAAAGTCTATTACAGCTTTGTTATATGCTTTAAAGCCCCAGGTGGTTTGAATGGTACTATGTCCGGCACCTTCAATTTTATGAGCTTCTTTATAAGCACCTTTATGGTTGTCATAAACTAATTGTCCGTGAGTTTCCATTTCTAAGAAATCATCTTTAGTACCATGAATCCACATTAGTGGTTGTTTCACATTTTTTATTTTTTCTGAATTATCTATCACAAGGTCAGTAAAATACGATGCTGGCATATTTAAAGCGGAAGCATCTTGCACCATAGCTTCAGCAGAAGCGAATGGAGCTTCAAGAATAATTTTACCTGGTTTCATCGCTCCTCCGTCAGACGCTAATTTACAAACTGGTGCACATCCCAAACTAAAACCATACATAATTAGGTTTTTACTTTGGCAACCATTAGCTTTAAGCCACGACAAGGCTGCATTTACATCTGCATACATTCCTCTTTCAGAAGGTTTACCGGGAGACAATCCAAAGCCCCTATAATCAAGCATTAATACTCCATAATTTCTTGGAACCCCACCCTTTTTATTAAAACCAAAAGTGTCCAGTCCATTAATATTTGCTAGCAGCTTAGCTCTTGGCCAATAAAAATCCATGTGGTCTTTGTTACCATGACAATAAAGTATAACGGTATCATTATTAATGTTTCTTAAATTACCTAAATATACCGCATTGATATATGTAGGCTCTTTCTCATAAACTGAGTCTTGTGAGTATAAAAAGAACTTATAATTAGCAGTAGTTCTTGAAGCTATTTTAGTGCTATCAGCGTCAATTTTAAAATCAACGTCTCCAGTATAAGCATCTTGATAATATGCTTTAATTTTTGAAGGATTATATAAGTTACTATCAATTCTTTGGCAAGAAGTTGTGATGACAACTAAAGCAAGAATTAACAACAGATTATTTTTATTCATTGTAGAAATATATTTTTTCTATTTGTAAAGTATTTCACTTTCTTACAATAATAGTTATTTTATTTATTTAAGATTATAATTTCTCTATTAAGCATCTAACTCACCAGCAATAACATTCATGCTACTCATTGTCAAAATTGCATCCGAAAGCATTGAACCTTTAATCATTTCAGGATAGGCTTGATAATAGATAAAACACGGACGGCGGAAATGCAGACGGTAAGGCGTTCTGCCTCCATCACTAACTAAATAAAATCCTAATTCGCCATTACCACCTTCAACGGAATGATAAACTTCTCCCGCCGGAATGTTTGTTTCGCCCATTACTATTTTAAAATGGTAAATCAAAGCTTCCATGTTATTATATACTTCCTGCTTTTCTGGTAAATAAAAATCAGGTAAATCAGCATGAAACGAACCAGAAGGCATTTTTTGTATGGCTTGTTTAATAATACTAATACTTTGCCTCATTTCTCCTTGTCTTACCATAAATCTGTCGTAGGTATCACCCTGAGTACCTACAGGAATATCAAATTCAAAATCTTGATAAGATGAATATGGTGTATGAACACGCACATCGTAATCAACACCTGCAGCACGTAGGTTGGGTCCAGTAAAGCTATATGAAAGTGCTTTTTCTGCAGTAATTGGTCCACAATTTACAGTCCTATCCATAAAAATTCTGTTGCGCTTTAAAAGGTTTTCAAACTCATCAAGCGCCTTAGGAAAATCATTAATGAACTTATCAATTTTTGCCCATGCTGTTGCCGGCCATTCTTTTTCAAAACCTCCAATACGGCCAATATTAGTTGTTAAACGTGCTCCACAAATAGCTTCAAAAATTTCGTAAATGTGTTCTCTTTGTTGAAACATATAAACAAATCCAGTTAATGCGCCAGTATCAACACCAATAACTGCATTACAAACAATATGGTCTGCTATTCTTGACAGTTCCATTAAAACAACACGCAAGTAATCTACGCGCTTTGGCATCGTAGCTCCAATCAATTTTTCCACAGTCATGCACCAGCCAGTATTATTTATTGGTGAAGAACAATAATTTAATCTGTCAGTAATGGTAGTTATTTGATTATACGGCCTGCGCTCAGCTAATTTTTCGAATGCACGATGAATGTAACCAATAGTAGGTTCAGACTCAACTATTATTTCTCCATCCATCTTCATTACATTTTGGAAAATGCCATGTGTTGCAGGATGAGTTGGTCCTAAATTAAGCGTTGTGTATTCCTTTGTGCTTTCTGCTGGAATAATGTCGGTATTATTTTTTACGAGTGATGTCATTTTAATTTCTTTGTAAGACTGATTCTATAAATCCTATTTAAATTACCTTCCAAACTGTGCATCGTTCTTATCTCTTCTGGTTTGATCCTCAAGAGGGAACTCCTTTCGAAGTGGATAAATGAGCATATCATCAACATTCAAAATTCTTTTTAAATTAGGGTGCCCATTAAAATGAATTCCATAAAAATCAAAAGTCTCACGCTCCATCCAATTTGCAGCAGGAAATACTCCTGTTAAAGAATGAACATGCAGATTTTCTAAATTCATGAATAACTTTACTCTAATGCGAACATTGTTTTCTAGGCTATGCAAGTGGTATATAACACCAAATTGTTCTTTATTATCAGGATAATGAATGCCTGTTAAATCAGTAAGAAATCTGAATTTAAACTCTTCACTGTCATATAAAAACTTTGCAAGTTCAACAATCTGAGTCTTGTTTATGGTTATTGTCAACAAATCCAATTGCTGAACATTTAATATATCTGCACCAAATTTTGTTGTTAAAGCAGTAACTATTTTTTCGTTCATTTTTAATGTTTTAAAAAAAACTTAGTAAGTAATGTTGACATTAAAATTTATAATCTGCCAAAAGTTGCTTGTATTCTGGGGTTTCTCTTCTTCTTCTACTTTCGTTCTGAACCAATTCTTGAATTTTCAAAACACCATCAATAACTTGTTCAGGCCTTGGTGGACAGCCAGGAACATAAACATCAACAGGAATAATTCTATCAATACCTTGCAATACGCTATAGGTATCAAAAATACCTCCGCTACTAGCACATGCACCCATGCTTAATACCCATTTTGGTTCAGCCATTTGTTCGTATACTTGACGAACTACAGGAGCCATCTTTTTAGCTATCGTACCCATAACCATTAGCAAATCAGCCTGACGGGGAGAAAAACTTAAACGCTCAGAACCAAATCGCGCCAAATCGTAATGAGCACCCATTGTTGCCATAAATTCAATACCACAACAAGAAGTGGCAAAAGGCAAAGGCCATATAGAATTTTTACGAGCCAACCCAACAACGTCATCTAATTTTGTTGCGAAAAATCCTGCACCTTCAATGCCATCAGGCGCATTAGCCATATTAAAATTACTCATATTTATTTATTTTATATAAGATAGTAATTGTCTTTATTATTCCCACTTTAGAGCGCCTTTTTTAATGATATAGAAAAAACCAACCAATAAAAAGCCCATAAATGAAACCATTTCTAATAATCCTAACATACCAAGCTCCTTAAAGTTTACAGCCCATGGATACATAAAAATTACCTCAACATCAAAAAGTACAAATAGAATAGCTACTAAAAAATATTTGATTGAGAACTGAACTCTTGCATTTCCTTGCGACTCAATACCGCACTCAAATGACTCTAGCTTGATTTGAGATTTTCGTTTAGGACCCATCCAATGTGACGCTGTCATAGCAAATACAACAAAACCAACAGCAACAATCATCATCAAAAAAATTGGTAAATAATCAATTAAAGTATTTTGAGAACCCATATTATTTATTAAAAATTTAGCTATGCAAAAATGAAATAATTATTCTGAAATAAAAAAGTATTTACCACTATCTAAGAACTGCTCCAAAATCTTTTTCAAACACCTCTTGAATCTTCTTCATAGTAGTTTCAATTTGTTTGTCATTTAATGTTCCGTTATCATCCCTTAAAGTAAAACTTAAGCCATATGATTTTTTACCTTCTTCCAAATTCTTACCTTCATAAACATCAAACAAATTGACATTTTTAAGAATTCTTTTTTCGGTTTTATAGGCCACAACTTCAAGGTCGGAATATTTAGTATTATTGTTCACAAGCAAGGCCAAATCTCTTTTCACCTCTGGGAATTTTGGTAATTCAGAAAATTCAACTTTGTTCTTATTGCCGTAATTCATAATTTGTATCCAATCAATTTCTGCATAAAAAACACTTTGCTTAATATCAAAATTCTTCAATATATTTTTGTGTACGCCTAAAATGTTTGCTACAACTTTATTGTTTACAAGATAACTTATTCCTAATCCTAATTCAGGATTTGTATTCTCAGCAGTTTGAAATTTAAGTCCAGACTTTTTAAGCAATATTTCTACAAATGACTTTATTGAAAAGATTGTTAGCTCTGCCGATTTTTCTGTATAGGTTTCAGAATATTTTAAACCTTTAAGGAATAGTGAAAGCATGAACTTTTCATTGTATTTTTTTAATCCTTCCTTAGTAGCATCGTATGAATATATTTTTCCGAATTCGTATAATTTCAAATTAGAACGTTTTCTATTCTGGTTATACTCTATGGCTTCTAATCCACTAAATAAGAGTGTTTGACGCAAATTATTTAGTTCATTGCTAAGAGGATTTAAGATTTTAACCGAATTGGTTTCTTTAAATAAAGAAGAGTTTAAATAATACTCTTGTTTTGCTAAACTCAAACTCATAATCTCGGCAAAGCCGTTTGAACTTAAAAGTTCTGAAAATGTTTTTTGCCAGTGCTCTTTATCAGGTTTTGAAGCATGAGAAATTGAGCTATTTAATTTATTAGGCAGCTCTACATTGTTATAGCCATAAATTCTTAATACTTCTTCAATTACATCAACCTCCCTAGTTACATCAACCTTAGAAGTTGGAATTGCAATTTTTAAGGCATCAGTTCCTTTTTCAAGAATTTCAATTTCTAAGCTAATTAGAATATTTTTTACAACAGAATGCTCAATTTCTTTGCCTATTAGTCTATCGCAATTATCAAAAGAAAAAGCTACAATTTTACGTTCAACTGTTTTAGGATAAATGTCAATTATTTCCGATGCAATAACTCCGCCTGCAATTTCACAAACTAATTTTGCAGCACGCTTTAAAGCATATATTGTATTGTTTGCATCGGTACCTCTTTCAAATCTGAATGAAGAGTCTGTTTTTAAATTTAGTCGTTTAGATGTCTTTCTAACTTTTGTAGCATTAAAGCATGCGCTTTCAATAAAAATCGACTTTGTTTCTGTTACAACTCCGCTGTTTTTACCACCAAAAACGCCTGCAATACACATTGCGTGTTCTTTGTTTGCAATCAATAAATCATCAGTAATTAAGTTGCGTTCAATATCATCTAATGTTACTATTTTTTCATTCTCTTCTGCATTTCTTACGATAATCGTATTTCCCACTATCATTGATGAATCAAATGCATGCAACGGTTGAGCACATTCATGCATCACATAGTTTGTAATATCAACAATATTATTTATTGGCCTAAGTCCAATGGCCAAAAGTCTATTTTTAAGCCATTCAGGACTATCTTGTACTGTAACACTATCGATTTTAATTCCAGAATACCTTATACATGCTGCTGTGTCTTGCACATCAACAGTAATAGGATTTGAATGATTTGTTGGCAGTGAATCTATTGCGATATCAGGTTTTAATACTTTACTATTATTATTTAGGTTTTTTGCATTGATAACGGCAGCTAAATCAATTGCTACTCCAATATGTGATGCGGCATCAATTCTATTTGGTGTTAGGCCAATTTCAAAAACAATATCATTTTCTACATTAAAATAATTTGATGCGGGCATACCAACAACAGCATCCTCATTAAGCACCATAATGCCTTCGTGGCTATTTCCTAAACCAATTTCATCTTCAGCGCAAATCATACCATCTGATATTGCACCACGTATTTTAGATTTTTTTATCTCGAATGGCTCACCTTTTACTGGAAATAATTTAGCGCCAATTGTTGCAACCAATACCTTTTGATTTATGGCAATATTCGAAGCGCCACAAACAATATGAAGTGGGCTTTCTGCTCCAATATTTACGGTTGTTAAATTTAACTTATCAGCATCAGGATGCTTTTCTATAGTAAGTATTTGGCCTATTACTAAACCATTTAAACCGCCTTTAATAGTCTCAATAGTTTCATAACTTTCTACTTCTAAACCACAGTCGGTTAGGAGAATAGAAACCTCCGAAGCAGGCAAATTTATTGGTAAAAGTTCTTTAATCCAGTTGTATGAAATTTTCATTTAATCTTAATCTTTTTTTGGGAATGCGAATATACTAAAAGATTAAAACTAAAGAGTTTATTAGTATTCTGTTTTGTCAAGTTTCGAATTCCAAGCATTGAATGCTTCTAATGCCTCACTATTTAAAAGTTGAATAAAAGGCAACTTTCTATTGTTTATTCCAGCGTCAATTTCATTATAAATAAAATCATCATCAAAATTAATTTCTGCAGCATCCTTTTTGGTATTGGCATAATAAACTGCTTTAGGCCTTGCCCAATATATTGCTCCTAAACACATAGGGCATGGTTCGCAACTAGTATAAATTATGCAATCATCTAATTGAAAGGTATTTAATTTCTCACAAGCATTTCTAATTGCTGTAACTTCAGCATGTGCTGTAGGGTCATTATTTGCAGTTACTTTATTATAACCTTCTGCAATTATTTTATCATCCTTTACTACTACACAGCCAAATGGACCACCACCACGTTGTGTAACATTTTCGATAGACAATTCAATTGCGCGGCGCATAAATTTTTCGTGATTCATATCTTTATTTTAATGTTTAGGGAATATATCCCAAGCCATTTTATAAGCCTTTTCAAGTACCGAACTATTTAAATTTGTCTTAATTTTATTATCGTCGAAATATGAAATTAAAGTTTCTGTTGCTAAATTGCCCGTTAAATCATCTTTAGCCATGGGACAACCTCCAAATCCATGTATAGCACTATCAAAGCGACGACATCCACTTTTATAAGCTGCATTTATTTTTTCTAAAGCAGTTTCGGGTGTGCTATGCAAATGAGCACCAAACTCAACATTTGTAAATTCTGGAATTAAATTCGAAAAAAGATAACTAATGTTTTCAGGATTTGACACACCAATCGTATCACTTAAAGGCATTATTTTAATGTCGAGTTGCGCTAATTTTTTACACCAAAAAATAGCTAAATCAGCATTCCACGGCTCATTATAAGGATTGCCAAATGCCATTGATATGTAAATAACCAATTCCTTATTCGTCTTGAAACATAGGTTCTGAATTTCCTCAACCCTCTGCAAAGATTCATCAATACTTGAGTTTGCATTTCGTTGCTGAAAAGTTTCAGAAATAGAAAATGGGAAACCTAAGTAATTAATCTCATCAAAAGCAACAGCATCTTGGGCTCCTCTTATATTTGCAACAATTGCTAAGAGTTTGGTATTTGAATTTGTAGTTTTTAGACTTTGAAAAACCTTTGCAGAATCTTTCATTTGAGGAATTGCCTTTGGAGAAACAAAACTACCTGCATCAATAGTATGGAAGCCAGCTTCTATTAATGTATTGATATAACTAACTTTCTTTTCCGTTTCAATAAATTCAGTAATGCCTTGCATTGCATCACGAGGACATTCAATTAATTTGAGCATAATAATATTTTACTTAGTACTTGTTTTAAATTAAAGACGATATTTATTGCAAATCATCTTCTCCAATTTCAATACTTTCTTCTTGTTCTTTATCTTCCTTATACTTACTGCAATCTAATTCAATTTTATTATTAAAACCTTCGGGTTTTTCAAAGTCAGTTTGTGATAGATTTAGATTTTTATCTTCCATACAGCGTTTCATAAATTTGCCCCAAATTGGCAAAGCAACTATGCCTCCAGCACCTAGGCTAATACTTCTAAAGTGTGCACTTCTATCCTCACATCCTACCCAACAACCAGCAACTAAATCGGGTGTAACTCCCATAAACCAGCCATCGCTATTATTTTGTGTGGTTCCAGTTTTACCAGCTATTGGGCATCTTAAATTATATTTTGCGCCTCTTAAATAGGCGCCTGTGCCATAATCAATAACTCCTTTCATTAAATTAAGTGTAAGATAGGCGGTTTCAGGGCTAATTGCTTCTACTCTTCGAGGCTGAAATTCTTCAAGTACAATTCCATTCTTATCTTCAATACGAGTAATATAAGTTGGTTCAATCCAAACACCTTCGTTTGCAAACGCAGAGTATGCGCCAACCATTTCAAATACTGAAACATCAGGAGTTCCCAAACACAAAGAAGGTACAACATCAATGTCACTTGTTATTCCTAACTTTCGAGACAAATCAACTACTGCTTGAGGTCCATATTGCTTCATAATATAAGCCGATACAGTATTAATAGATAAAGCAAGTCCTCTTTTTAACGTTACCATTCCACCATACTTGCCATCGCTATTTCTCGGACTCCATGTTCCGCCTTCAGGCAAATCGAAGGTTATTGGTATATTCGGCACTTGGTAACAAGGACTCATTTCTTCTTGCATTGCAAGTGTATAAACAATTGGTTTAAAGGTAGAACCTACTTGTCGTTTACCCGTTTTTACATGATCATATTGAAAATGCTTATGGTTTATGCCACCTACCCAAGCAGTTACATAACCTGTATGAGGATCCATAGCCATGAAACCAGTTTGTAAAAAATATTTATAATACCTCATGCTATCCCAAGGTGTCATGATGGTATCAAAATCACCTGACCACCTAAAACATGTCATTTCAACTTTTTTAAGAAACGATTTTTGAATTTCAGCATCACTTTTTCCATCCTCTTTCATAACCCTGTAACGCTCACTGCGCTTCATACTCACGAGCATCAAATCATTTATTTCTTTGTCTGAAAGGTTATAGAACGGAGCGTTTTTTTTACCTTTCCAATGATTATCGAATTTTGCTTGAAGCTCTCCTCCTATCCATTCATCTACTGCTTGTTCAGCATATTTTTGTTGCGTATAATTTATTGTTGTATAAATCTTTAATCCATCTTTATAAAGATTATAATTTGAGCCGTCGGGCTTCTTATGATTTTTACACCATTTTTTCATATAGTCACGCAGGTACTCTCTAAAATAAGAACCAACGCCATCATTATTAGTTTCAGGACTAAAGCGAACTTTAAGTGGTAATTTTTGTAAAGAATCAGATTGTCTTTCAGAGATATATTTGTATTTCTCCATTTGCTCCAATACAGTATTTCGACGGTCTAATGCTCGCTTTGGATGACGCACCGGATTAAATAATGATGGGTTTTTGGCCATACCTACAAGCATTGCAGCTTCTTCAAATTTTAAACTATCGGTTGTGGTATTAAAATATACTGCCGATGCGCTTCTTATTCCAACTGCATTATTAATAAAATCAAACTTATTAAGGTACATGGCTATTATTTCATCTTTGGTGTAATTCTTCTCTAGCTTAACAGCTATGATCCATTCTTTAAACTTTCGAAAAATTAAGCTAAACCTATTTAAATTTTCACGCGGAAAAAGCATT